>NZ_JBQEPU010000022.1:0-125890 GCF_052045835.1 Paraburkholderia sp. 22099
TGTTAGTTTTTAAAGATCGGTTACGCATTCACCACCGTCACGACGCCCACTTCAACCACCCGGCACCGCTTCGTTCTGCGTCGCTGCATCTGCAGCAGAGAAACGAGATTATGGAGAACTTCCGTCACGCCGTCAACAGGTTTTTCCAACTTTCTAACCCGTCCGACCCGCCGCAAACCCCCGCCATTGCTGGCTCTTCCGCTTCCCGCGCCCCGCTGTCCGGGGCACGAAAGAGCGAGATTCTAGCGACCCCGAACGGGCCTTGCAAGCGTTATCTGGAATTTCTTCAAGGCGCCTTTTCTATGCGGCCCGTCTCCTCTGCAACCGGTGCTTTTAAATCTGACGCCAAAGGCCGTGCAACCTGTGCGCCGATGGTCCAATCGTGCAGGACGGTATATGCGACCGCCAGCAAGGTCGGGCCGATGAAAACGCCGAGAAAGCCGAAAGCGAACGCCCCGCCAAGGATGCCGAGCATCACAAGGATCAGCGGCATATCGCTGTTCTTGCCAATCAGGATCGGCTTGATGACATTGTCGGACATGCCGACGACCAGCACGCCCCAAACGACCAGAAAGATCGCCCACCCCGTGGCGCCGCCGTGATACAGCCAGATCGCCGCAGGCAACCACACGACCACCGGGCCGCCCGGTATCACCGACAGGAAAAATGTTGCCAGGCCAAGCAGCGCCGGGGCCGGCACGCCGGCAATCCAGCAACCGAATCCAGCCAGAACCCCTTGCACGAGTGCGGTGCCGAGAATCCCATAGACCACGCCTTTCACTGTGCTGCCAGCGAGCGCCAGCAGATAATCGGCACGCTCGCCGGCGATACGCTGCATGCCGGCATTCAGCCAGGCCGCCGCGCCCTCTCCTCCGGTATAAAAGAAGAAAGCGAGCACGATACTCAGCGCCAACAGCCCCAACCCGTGCGTGACAGCAATCGCGGCCGCCAGGATCCATTTGCCGGCCGGCGCCGCCAGGGTACGCAATTGCGCGATCAGTTCCGAATTGCTACTTGTCAGGCGCTCCCAGAAGGTCTCGAGGCTCGAACCGACCACGGGGATTCGGCCCACCCATGGCGGCAAATCCGGCAAGCCGGCTTCAAAGAGCCGTTGCACCAGCGCGACGATGTCATGAACATGCGCGCCGAATGCAAAGCCCGCATAAACGAACGGCCCCAGCACAACGACCAGAATGATCAGCACGATCAACGTGGCGGCCCACCTGCGCCGCCCGCCGACCGCCACGGTCAGCCGCCGGTATAAGCCCCAGGAGCTATAACTGAGGATGGCGCCCCACAGCAGCGCGGTGGTAAAAGGCGCCAGCACCAGGAGCGAGCCGCCCACCAGAATGATGAGCGCGAAGACAGCGGCGAGACGCTCGATCAGTTGGTCCGATTTCACAATGAACACCTCCGGTTGTGCCAGACCACGGCGACGAATGAACATGCGCCTTGTCAGGCGCCCGCTAAAGCGTGCCAGTATAGAAGCGGGTCGCCCCCCCTCGGGACGGTCTTATATCATCCGGCCAAGCCGCCGCACAACGCATGTGGGAACACTCCCGACGGGCCGACTCTTTCATGTGAAAACGTCCTAATCCACCCGGCATCGCCGGTCAAACAATATGGCGGCATGGAAAAGAATAGAATATAAGGTTCTGTGCCTCCCAACTTCTGGATTTATGCGCTCGCGAATCGCCAAACGTCTCCCCCCCGATGCCGACAAACTCGTCGGTCTCTCGCTCGCGCTTTTCGCGTCGGGCAGCCGCACCGAGGACCGCTTCTGGGAAGCGAAGCTCGATGCGTTGCTGACCAAGATCGTCCGTAACGCCAATCAGACCACGCTGGACGCCGCGCTCGACCATCTGCAGCAAAATCATCCGGATGCGTACGGCGCGCTCGCCGACATGGCGGAAACCCACAGCGAGTCGTTCATCGTCGAACATGAAGGCGTGTCTTACGAAGCGCTGCTGATCGCCGCGCCGGTGCTCGCCTGGACCCGTTACATGATTCCGTCCGGCCCGCTCAAGACCGATGCGGCCGACGCCCTGCGCGCGCACCTGCAAGCACACGTGCTCGCGGCCAATACGCGCGTGGCCATGGCGCCGTTTCTGTACAGCATCGATCAGTTGCCGCGCCATCACGTGGAAACCTGGCGCATGGCGCAGCAACTTGCTCAAGCCGCCATGGCCGGCGGCAGCGTCAAGCTCAATTTCGGCGAACTGCCGGAAACGTCGCCGATTCTGGCCGACCCGCGCTTCCTGCTGGCCGTGGTTGCGGCACCTGTGGGCGAGCCGACGTTTCGCTGGCAGGAGGAAGAGCACGGCAGCCGGATCGAGCGTGGGCAATGTCTCGAGCAATGGGCCACGCAAGGCGGCGCCAATCTGTCGCTGGTGTTGCCGGGCTGCGAATTCGAATGCCTGCTGCCGGATGCCTATTATTCGGCCTGCCGCGACGCCGACGAGCGCGTGCGCCCCCACACGGTGCGCACCGCCGTGCGCTATCTGTTCGACACGATCGGCGCCGCGCCGCAGGACCTGCGCGCGGTTGTCGCGGGCTTCGGCGAACGCCGCATCGACGAATATCGCGTCGGCTTCACGCGCCGCGGCAGCAATGATGTGATCTACGGCGTCGTATGGCCGCTGTACGGCCGCGAAAACGGCGAGCCGGGCATTGACGAAGAGCCGCAAGAAAGCGCCGCATCGGACGATCCCCTCGAGGAAATCGTCGCGCTGCTCAAGGAGACCGGCGTGACGGACGTGCGCCGCCATGCCGGCCGCTTCGAGCCTGAATATTGCGATGATTGCGGTGTGCCGCTCTACGCGGACCCGCTCGGCGAAATCGTCCACGCCGAAATGCCGGAAGACGCGGAACCCGCGCAGCCGCATTTTCATTGAGCATCGGCGTCGGCGCCTGACCGGGCAGCCGTCGAGTCAGAAAGCCCCGCCGCGCGCGGGGCTTTTTTACGTCATTCCTCTTATGCCTTTTGGACAGGCCGTCAAGTTGAAGGGAATTTGTCATCATAGGGACGGCGACGCATCGCATGCGTCCGGCTCCTTGGCCGGGCGCATGCATCGCGCCACTTCGCCCGAATCACCTGGAGACATGGCATGCGATTCTCGATACTCAACTCAGACGCGGAACGCCGCGATGGGCTCAAAGCGCTACTGCGGCAAATCGACCGGCTGGCGCGCTTTCACGAAGCACAAGATTGGCGCCAGGTCGTACGCGCGTTCAAACGTCAGCGACCTGATTTGCTAGTGATCGACTGGCAGGACTGGATGTCGGTCGCGGACACCCGCCATCTACTCAGCCACTATCCGGACCTGCGGGTTGCAGTACTGACCGACCATATCTCACCGGACGTCGTGCGGGAACTCATGGACGAAGGCGTGCTCGGCGTCGTGCCCCGCGAAACCGACCCTTGCCTGATCGTGCGCGCGTTTGAAATGGTTTTGCTTGGCGGCCACTATGTGCCGCCCGGCGCGCTGGCATTGAATCCGCCGCTGCCGCCGGACGCCACGATCCGGCCGTTCGACGAAAAAAACCCGCCACCCCGTCGCACCAAACTTTCCAACGGACTATCGCCCCGTCAGCAACAAATCATGCGCTGTGTCCACATGGGCAGCACCAATAAGATGATCGCGCGCACGCTCGGCATCAGCGAGGGCACGGTCAAGATCCATCTGACGAGCATCTTCCAGCAACTCGGCGCTCCCAACCGCGCCGCCGCGGTCGCGTTGTACAACGGCTGGCTGTCCGCCCAATTGCAAGTACTGCGCAACTGTGGAGAAGCTTCTACTCGTCCGGTCATGGGGCAAACCGGTGTCGTGCCGTTACGGCGCCGTACGCAGCGGCGCTTCCGCTATCCGTTGCCCGCTAACGACACGCCCGGTTCGTTGCCGATGGCGGCCGAACCGGCCCTGCCGTATGGCAACGCGGCGGCTGGAGCGCCGGCACCGGAACTCGAACCGCTGGGCCAGGGCCCGGCATGACGCCGGCCGGCGCTCGCGCCTTCAACCGGCACGCGCATTTCTGGCGGCGTTGCGCCGGCTGGCATGGAATCCGCTCACACCTTTTCTTATCCAACGAGTAATATGAAGACATGGGTTTCCTCTACACACCGCTTCCGTTCTGGGTCGCTGTCGGTGGCTGGATCGCCACTGCGATAGTGGTCGCGCTCGCGCTGTGGAAAAATCCTTTCAAACGACTTCAGGACGGCACATTGCAGCATGTCTGGCTCGCGATCATCGTCGCGGTGTCCGTGCTGTGGGCAAGTAACGCCTGGCTCGATGACGGCACCGTCATGCATCTGCTCGGCGCTACCCTCGTCGTCACGCTGTTCGACTGGGCGCTCGCGCTCATCGCGATGGCCGTGGTCGTTGGTCTCGCCGCCGTTGTCTTCGACGCGCCCTGGCAAGGCATCGCGCTAACCTTCCTCGTGTTCGGCGCGTTGCCTGTCGGCATTTCGACCTTGGTCCAGCGCGCCAGCATCGCCTGGCTGCCGCGCAACCTCTTCATGTTCATCCTCGGTCAGGGTTTTGTTTCGCCAGCCATCGCGGTGTCGCTCACGGCAGCCGCGGCGCTCGGCATTCACATCGTGCTGGCCGATGGTTCAATGCTCGTGGTGCCGGCCGGCTATGCGTTCAGCGTGCTCTTGCTCGCGACCGGCGAAGCCTGGTTCACCGGCATGTCGACGGCACTGATCGCGGTTTACCGTCCCGCATGGGTTACTACTTATGATGTACGCCGATACCGATTGGGTGGGCCACGCATCTGACAAGTCCGGCACAGGCAACCTGCCTGAACGTGCGCGCCGCAATACCTCAGCCGAACACACGAAGCCGGCGAACGCGTGACACGATAGAACAAAATATTTATGTCACGATTGAACTCATCCCCGGCGCGGAGCATCTTACGTGCCTCTGATCTCATAAGCGCCTAACGAACTAGATGGATCGCACCAACGTACCGCGCCGGTTGCTGCGGGTGGTCGGCCGGTTGGCAACATTTGCAGCGGGTCTCTCGCTCTCATGCATTGCTCCCGCATTCGCCGATCAGCTCGAACAGCGCAACGAGCTCGTCAACAGATTTGTCAATGAAATGCATGCCGATCCGCTAGTCGCGGACTGCGCCGCTCATGGCAACTTTGTCGCAAGCACATCCACTGCTTTCGACCATGTCGAATTTTCACCCAGTTCCTTTGACAGCGCGCACGCTTCGGTGACGCCCTGGAACGATTCGTTCGACGAGGGCAAGCAGCGTGTCAAGGTGGATAACATCGTCACCGTCGAAGGGCTCGGCATCCGTTCGGGGGGCGGCGGCGATCCGGCCGATCTGAAGTTTCGCTGCGGCTATGTGGGCGCGCAGATGCTGGCGTTCAGCTGGAACGATCCGGTGCCGCCGGCCCGTGCGCGCAGCGCCGAGCCATCGGGCTCCCAAGTCTCGTCGGGCAAGCAGAAGAACGTGAAAGGCAAGCACACGGCAAGCGGCAAAACCGCGAAGAAAGCGAATTCGAAGTCCTCCAAGGCGACCGCGAGCAAGTCATCGCGAACGACATCGAACAAGTCGCCCAGCAAATCCACAGCGAAGAAAACGCCGGCGAAAAAGTCTCAGTAACGAGGCAAATAAACGCAGCCGAATCAACGGCCCCGCTCCACCGGTCGTTCAGGCACCGCAATAAAAAAGAGGCACACACTCTGCAGTGCGTGCCTCTTTTTCTTGCAACGCGCGGCTTAAACGAACGTCTCCACATGCCGCAGGATCGCCTGCAACATCGCGGCGCCGAGCGAGGCACTGCGCGCGCCGTTCCAGCCCACCCGCTCGTCGGGCAAATTGGCGTTGTCCTTGAACGGCATCTCCAGCGTCAACGACAGGCAACCGAATTCGTTGCCGATATATTTCGAAGCCAGCTTTAGCGCATCCTCGCGATATTTGCTCGCGGCATAGCCATATTTGTCCTGGAAATCAGGACTCGCCTGCTTGAACGCCTCGATGAACGCCTTCTGCTCCTGTCCCTGCCGCTCGGTGAAACCGGGCAGCATTTCGGAGCCTGCCACGAACACATAGGGCAGCGCCTCGTCGCCGTGAATATCGAAGAACAGTTCGCAGCCGGTTGCGTGAATCGCGTCGCGCACCACCAGCACTTCGGGGCTGCGCGCGGCGTCCGGTTCCATCCACTCGCGATTCAGATTCGCGCCGGCCGCATTGGTGCGCAGATTGCCGTGCACACTGCCGTCCGGGTTCATGTTCGGCACGATGTAGAACACGGCATGATCGTAGAGCTTGCGCGCGACCGGGTCGCCCGCCCAATCGCCCCAGCCCACGAGGCGCTTCACGAGACCCTCGATAAACCATTCGGCCATCGTCTCGCCTGGGTGCTGGCGTGCGATCAGCCAGACTTTCTTCTTGGGCACATCACCGGTTTGCGGCGTGCCGAGCGTGAGAAGCGACATTGGCCGACCTTCGACGGTCGCGCCCAGCTCCGTGAGCGTTGCCTGCGGCATCTGCTGCACCGCGCCGAGAAACTCCAGATGACGTTCTTCGCTGTACGGCTCGAAATACGCGTAATAGATGCGGTCGAAATCCGGCGTATGGTCGATCCTCAGCACACGGCCGTCATACGAGGTCGGCACGCGGAACCAGTTCACCCGGTCATAGCTCGCGACCGCCTGATAATCGCGCCAGCCTTCGGCAAAGGCGCACGCGGCGGCATTCTCGAAACTCATCACGCAGCGCTCGCCCGCCGCGCCGGACAAGCGGAAGTAAAACCACTGCGCAAACTCCGCGTGGCTGTCCGGCCGCACGCGCAGCCGTATATTGCCCGCGTCTTCGCAGGACAGCACTTCGATCGCGCCCGCGTCGAAATTGCTCGTAATCGATAACGTCATGATGTTCTTCCCGGCATGTGTGCGAGGCAGTCGCCTAGTCGGCGAGGCGGCGGCGGAATACATAAGTGGAATCGTTCGAGGCTTCGGCGTCGAATGCGTAGCCCTCGGCGTCGAAATCCTTCAGCTGTTCCGGCGTGTTCAGGCGATTCTCGACCGCGTAGCGCGCCATCAGACCGCGCGCGCGCTTCGCGTGAAAGCTGATGATCTTGTAGCGGCCGCCCTTCCAGTCCTCGAACACCGGCGTGATGACAGGTGCTTCCAGCAATTTCGGCTTGACCGACTTGAAGTACTCGCCCGATGCGCAATTCACCAGCACGCGCGACGCCGCGGCCTTCTTTCTTAGCTGCGCATTCAAAGCCTGCGTGATCCGTTCGCCCCAGAACGCGTATAGGTCCTTACCGCGCGGGTTGGCGAAGCGCGTGCCCATTTCGAGCCGGTACGGCTGCAGCAGATCGAGCGGACGCAGCAAGCCATACAGGCCGGACAGCACGCGCACGTGCTTCTGCGCGTAATCCAGATCGGCCGACGACAAGGTCTTCGCATTGAAGCCCTCATACACGTCGCCGTTGAATGCGAGCACCGCCTGCTTGGCGTTGTGCGTGCCGAACGTGGGCGACCATTGCGCGTAGCGCTGGAAATTGAGGTGCGCGAGCTGATCGGAAATGTCCATCAGCGATGCGATCTGCTGCGGCGACAAACGGCGCAATCCGCCGATCAATTCGGCTGCCTCGTCGACGAAATCGGGGATGGTGTGCTTCTTGACGTGCGGCGGGGTGTCGTAGTCGAGAGATTTCGCCGGCGACAGAACGATTATCATAGAGGCTTGCAGGCACGCCGTGCCTGGCGGTCAAAGACGAAAGCCAGATTGTAACGAATGCCCGGTTCCCATGCCTCACGCGGCGCCTTGCGCGTCGTCCTCGATTCCAACGTGTGGATCGATATTCTCGTGTTCGACGACCCGCACACGCGGCCGATTCGCGCCGCGCTCGAAAACGGTGCGCTGGCCGCGCTGATCGATGCGCGCTGCCTCGCCGAACTCACCTACGTGCTCGACTATCCGCAATTCGTGCATCGGAATGTGGACAAGGCCGCCGCGCTCGCGGTGGTGGCGCGGCTCGCGCAACTGGTCGAGCCCGCCGCGCCCGCGGAGAACGCGAAGCCCTTGCCCAAATGCAAGGACCGCGACGACCAGAAGTTCCTCGAACTCGCGCATGCCGCGCAGGCCGACTGGCTGGTTTCGAAAGATCGCGCGGTGTTGAGGCTCGCGAGGCGGATCGCGCGCGACTTCGGCTTTCAGATCGCTCAGCCGGCGCCGTTCGTGGCCTCGGTCTGCGTGTCAGCGGACGCCGTCGGCGAGGCTGCACCCGCATGAGCCTTGGCCGAATGGCCAACATGGATCGCCTGGCGCGCACAGCGCGCCGCGATTCCCTACAATCAGGCTTCGTCCGCTTCATACGACGCCTTTCGCTCGATTCGCCCACCCACTCGCCCACGCTTCGGACAGCGCCATGAATGCACCGCACGACACGCCCACGAGTCCCACGTTTCCGTCTCGCCTGCCCGACGTCGGCACGACGATTTTCACCGTGATGAGCGCGCTCGCCGCCGAAAAGGGCGCGGTGAATCTCGGCCAGGGCTTTCCTGACTTCGGCTGCGATCCGCGCATCGTCGACGCGGTCGCGAACGCAATGCGCGACGGCCACAATCAGTACCCGCCGATGGCCGGTGTCGCGCCGCTGCGTCAGGCAATCGCCGACAAGATCGCGAACCTGTACGGCCGCCGCTATGACGCCACCACGGAAATCACCGTCACCGCGGGCGCCACGCAAGCGTTGCTCACCGCGATTCTCTGCACGGTGCACCCCGGCGACGAAGTCGTCGTGATCGAGCCGACTTACGACAGCTATCTGCCGTCGATCGAACTGGCCGGCGGCAAGCCGGTTTTCGTCACGCTCGAGGCGCCCGATTACACGATTCCGTTCGACAAGCTCGCCGCCGCGATCACGCCGAAAACGCGGCTCCTGCTGATCAACACGCCGCACAATCCGACCGGCACGGTGTGGCGCGCCGAGGACATGCGCAAGCTCGAAGAGATCGTGCGCGGCACCAACGTGCTGATCCTCTCAGACGAAGTGTATGAACACATGGTCTACGACGGCGCGCCGCACGAGAGCGTCGCGCGCTACCCTGAACTGGCGCAGCGCAGCTTCGTGGTGTCGAGTTTCGGCAAGACGTATCACGTGACGGGCTGGAAGGTCGGCTACGTGGCCGCGCCGGCCGCCCTCACCGCGGAGTTCCGCAAGGTGCATCAGTTCAACGTGTTCACGGTCAACACGCCGATGCAGATCGGCCTCGCCGATTACATGAGAGATCCGGCGCCCTATCTGGAGCTACCCGCGTTCTATCAGAAGAAGCGCGACTTCTTCCGCGGCGGTCTCGCGAATTCGCGCTTCAAGCTGCTGCCGTGCACGGGCACGTACTTTCAGTGCGTCGATTATTCGGCGATCAGCGATCAGCCCGAAGCCGAATTCGCCCAATGGCTGACCGGCGAGATCGGCGTCGCGGCGATCCCGGTCTCGGCGTTCTATCACGAGGCGCATGAATCGGGCGTGGTGCGCTTCTGCTTTGCCAAGCAGGAGAGCACCCTCGCCACCGCGCTCGACCGGCTGGCGCGGCTCTAGGATGCCCCGCGCGATGCCGCGAACGAACCTGCGTTCCTCGCCATCGCGCGCAACGGCCAAGGCGTGCGCTGCATGCCGTGGCTCGTTTGATCGGCGCTCATTACATCAGCAGGCTCATGCGTCAGCCGGGACGCGACGCCGCGATGTACGCCTTGCGGTCCTCGGTCACACGCTGCGCGGCCGGCCTCGGGTTGATCGCCTTCACGTAGCTTTTCCAGTCCACGCCGGCGTCGAGCAGGAAATCGCGGCCGTAGACAGTCTGCGTCGCCATACCCACCAGCGGCAAACTCACATAGCCCGCCGCATCGGCGACACTGAACCGCTCGCCGCGCAAATACGGTCCGAACTTCGCAATCCGCTTGAAGCCCGCGAGGTGATGCACGAGCAGTTTTTCCACGCGCCCTTTGGTCGCCTCCGTCACCGTGCCGCCGAAGAACGCTTCCTTGTAGAGATTGCGCGCGGTAAGTTCGAGATGCACGTCGACGAACGTAATCAACTCGCGTTCCTTGGCCGCTTCCCATGGATCCGCGGAGAAAATCGCCTTGTCGGGAAAACGCGCCGCCAGATATTCGACGATGCATTGCGACTCGCACAGATCGCCGTCTTCGGTCTGAAGATAAGGCACCTTGCCGAGCGGCGAATGTTCGAGCATGGTCTCTTCCTGGCTGGGCAGCACGAAGACCTCCTCGAACGGAATGCCGTATTCGAGCAACACGAACTTCACTTTGTTGTAGTAGTTGGAAAGCGCGAAACCGCACAGCTTGATCATCGGGTGTCTCCTGTTCTTCGGGTGGTTTGAAGCCGCTCGTCAAAGTGAAAGCGGCGACCGTCGACCAATCATCCGGTAAATTGCACGAGCGTGCTAATCTAAAATAACCATGGAGTCGAGCATCACAATGACCTCTCGCAATTTCAGCATCGAAACCATCGGCATTGTCGGAACCGGCGCAATGGGCCGCGGCATTGCGCAGATTGCCGCGCTGGCCGGCCTGTCAGTGCGTCTCTACGACGCGAACCCCGTCGCGGCCGGCGCCGCGCGCGATTATCTCGCCGAGACTTTCGCCAGATTGACGGCCAAAGGCAAGCTCGATCAGGCACGCTCGGCCGCCGCGCTGGCGAAGGTCAGCGGCGCGCAGGCCGTCGGCGATCTGGCCGGTTGCGATCTCGTGATCGAGGCGATCGTTGAAAAGCTCGACGTGAAGCAGGCCTTGTTCCGCGAACTCGAAACCGTGGTGAGCGGCCGTTGCGTGCTCGCGTCCAATACCTCGTCGCTGTCGATCACGGCGATTGCGGCGGGCTGCATCGACCCGTCGCGCGTGGTCGGTTATCACTTCTTCAATCCGGTGCCGTTGATGAAGGTCGTCGAAGTGATCGACGGTCTGCGCGGCGACCCGGCGGCAGGCGACGCGCTGATGGATCTCGCGCGCCGCATGGGCCACACGCCGGTGCGCGCGAAAGACATGCCCGGCTTCATCGTGAATCATGCGGGCCGCGGCATGAACACCGAGGGCCTGCGCGTGGCCGGCGAAGGGGTGGCGAGCTTTGCCGACATCGACCGCATCATGCGCGAACAGGCGGGCTTTCGCCTCGGACCGTTCGAACTGCTCGATCTGACCGCGCTCGACGTGTCGCATCCGGTGATGGAGTCGATCTATCACCAGTTCTATGAAGAGCCGCGCTTCACGCCGTCGCCGATCACCGGCACGCGGCTCGCGGGCGGGCTGATCGGCCGCAAGACCGGCGAAGGTTTTTACCGCTACGAAGACGGCAAGCAGCAAGTCCCCGCCGAAGCGCCCGCGCCAACTGAACTGCCCCAAAGCGTGTGGATCAGCAAGCGCTATCCGCAAGCTTATGAAGCCGTCGCGCAACTCGTGAATCATGCCGGCGTGAAGCTCGACGACGGCGCCACGCCGGCGGCGGATTCCCTGATCGTCGTCACGCCGTTCGGTCACGACGCAACCACCGCCGCGGTCGACGAAGCGCTCGACGCCACCCGCGTCGTCGCGATCGACGCCCTCTTCCCGCTCGTCGGCGCGCAACGCCGCACGCTGATGACCACGCCCGCCACCCGCCGCGCCGCGCGTGACACCGCCCATGCGCTGTTCGCCGCCGACGGCATTCCCGTCACCGTGATCCGCGACTCGACCGGCTTCGTCACGCAACGCGTGGTGGCGACGATCGTCAATATCGGCTGCGACATCGCGCAAAAACAGATCGCCACGCCCGAAGATATCGACCTCGCCGTGATGCTCGGCCTCGGCTATCCGCGCGGACCGCTCGCTCTCGGCGACGCACTCGGCGCACCAACCATCCTCACGATCCTGCGCAACATCTTCAGCGTGCTCGGCGAGCCGCGCTACCGGCCGTCGCCCTGGCTCGCACGGCGCGCGCAACTCGGCATGCCGCTGACACAACGCGACGCCGCCGACAGCCCAACGGAGGCGCAACAATGAGCGCCGAACTGCTGACCTCGCGCCCGACCGAAAGCGAATCGACGCTCGTTCTCACGCTGTCGAATCCCGGCGCGCGCAACGCGCTGCATCCCGACATGTACGCGGCGGGCATCGAGGCGCTCGAATCCGTGGAGCGCGATCCGTCGATTCGCGCCGTCGTGATTACCGGCGCCGACAACTTTTTTTGCGCGGGCGGCAGTCTGAACCGCTTGCTGGAAAACCGCGCGAAAGATCCGTCCGTGCAAGCGCAAAGCATCGATCTTCTGGGCGAATGGATTTCGGCGCTGCGCCTGTCGTCCAAGCCGGTGATCGCCGCGGTCGACGGCGCCGCCGCCGGAGCGGGATTCTCGCTTGCGCTCGCGTGCGACCTGATCGTTGCCGCGGACGACGCCAAATTCGTGATGTCGTATGCGCGCGTCGGCCTCACACCCGATGGCGGCGGCTCGTGGTTTCTCGCCCGAGCCTTGCCGCGTCAGTTGGCAACCGAGGTGCTGATCGAAGGCAAGCCGATCGGCGCCGCGCGCCTGCACGAGCTCGGCGTGGTCAACAAGCTGGCGAAGACCGGCGCCGTGCGCGACGCCGCCGTCGCATGGGCCGACGAACTCGGCAAGATTTCGCCGAATTCGATTGCGCGCATCAAAGGGCTGATCGGCGCGGCCGGCGCGCAGCCGCTCGCCGAACATCTGGTCGCGGAGCGCGACAGTTTTGTCGCGTCGCTGCATCACCGGGATGGCCTTGAAGGAATTTCCGCGTTCCTGGAAAAGCGCGCGCCCGTGTACAAGTGAACGAAGTGTGAACCAAGGGTGAACGAAGACAATGCCTGACTATCAACTGCCCAAACGCCGCCGCATCTTTCTGATGCGTCATGGCGACGTCACCTACTTCGACGATTCCGGCCGCACCATCGATCCTGAAACCGTACCGTTGAATGCGAACGGCCGCGAGCAGGCGAGCGCCGCGGGCCGCGTGTTCGCGGAGCAGCAGGTCCGGTTCGATCGGGTGATCGTCAGCGGTTTGCCGCGTACCATCGAAACCGCCCAGCGCGTATTGGCCGAGACGGGCCAGCAGATCGAACTCGAAGTCGAGCCCGCATGGCAGGAGATTCGCGGCGGCAAGCTCGGCAGCGTTCCATTACAGGATATCGAAGCGGCTTTTCTCGGCGTGTTCGACGGCATCGTGCCGGAAAGCACGCGCTTTCTCGAAGGCGAGACGATCGGCGCGCTGTTCGATCGCGTCTTGCCCGCGGTGGCCGCGCTGCGCGAGGACACGTCGTGGGATACCGTGCTGCTCGTGCTGCATGGCGGCGTGAATCGCGCGATCCTGTCGCATGCGATCACTGCGGGCGGCCGGACGTTTTTCGGCCATCTCGCGCAGGCCACCGGCTGCATCAACGCGCTCGACGTCGGCGCCGCGCCGCGCGACTGGGTGCTGCGCACGATCAACTATTCACCGCCGTCGCCGCTGCATCGCGACATCCGCAATACGACGATGGAAATCCTCTACGCACAATTCATTCAATACAAGCGTAGCTGAATCCGAACCGGAGGAGACACATGGTGCAAGCCACACAGAGCGGCGAACCAGAGCGCAAACCGGATTACTCCGCCTTCGAGGGCACGCGCCCGGTCAATGAGCGGCAACGCTTCGACAGCGACGCGCTCGCAGCGTGGCTGTCGAAGCATGTGGACGGCTTTGCCGGGCCGCTCACCGTCGAGCAATTCGCCGGCGGCCAGTCCAATCCCACGTTCAAGCTGGTCACGCCGTCCCGTTCCTACGTGATGCGTGCGAAGCCCGGCCCCGCTGCGAAGCTGTTGCCGTCCGCGCACGCCGTCGAGCGTGAATACCGCGTGATGCATGCGCTCGCCGGCAGCGACGTGCCGGTCGCGGCAATGCTCGCCTTGTGCGAGGACGAAAGCGTGATCGGCCGCGCGTTCTACGTGATGGAGTTCGTCGCAGGCCGCGTGTTGTGGGATCAGTCCTTGCCCGGCATGACGCCGGCGGAGCGCGGGGCCATTTACGACGAAATGAATCGCGTGATCGCCGCGCTGCACAGCGTCGACGTCGCGGCCGTGGGTCTCGCCGATTACGGCAAACCCGGCAACTACTTCGCGCGCCAGATCGGCCGCTGGAGCAAGCAGTACGTCGCGTCGGAAACCGAGCCCATCGACGCGATGCAGCGCCTGATCGAATGGCTGCCGCAGCATATGCCGGCCGAAACCGGCGAGCGCGCGTCGATCGTGCATGGCGACTACCGGCTCGACAATCTGATCTTCCATCCTCATGAACCGCGCGTGCTCGCCGTGCTCGACTGGGAATTGTCGACGCTCGGCGATCCGCTCGCCGACTTCGCCTATCACTGCATGGCGTGGCACGTCGATCCGGCGCAATTCCGCGGCATTGCGGGCCTCGACTGGGCCGCTCTCGGCATTCCCGACGAAGCACGGTATGTCGAGCGCTATTGCCAGCGCACCGGCTTCGAGATTCACGGCGACTGGAATTTCTATCTGGCGTACAACATGTTCCGCATCGCCGCGATCCTGCAGGGGATCATGAAGCGCGTCGTCGACGGCACGGCGGCCAGCGCGCAGGCGCTCGACGCCGGCCGTCGCGCGAAGCCGATGGCCGAACTCGCCTGGCGCTATGCGCAGAAGGTGCGCTAAGCGTATCCGCGTACCGGTTGCACTGCATCTGCTGCCGAACACTGTCATCCGTTATCCGCGAGGTCATACATGAATTTCGATTACACCCCGAAGGTTCAGGCGCTGCGCGAGAAACTGCTCGCTTTCTTCGAGGAGCACATTTATCCGAACGAGCAGGCGTTCTACGCGGAGATCGCGCGTAATCGCGAGAACGGCAACGCATGGCTGCCGACCGAACTGATCGAGCAACTCAAACAGAAGGCGCGCGACGCCGGTTTGTGGAACCTGTTCCTGCCGGAATCGGTGCGCGGCGCCGGTCTCACGAATCTCGAATACGCGCCGCTATGCGAGATCATGGGCCGCGTGCCCTGGGCGCCGGAAGTGTTCAACTGCAACGCGCCCGACACCGGCAACATGGAAACGATCGAGCGCTACGGCAGCGAGGACAACAAGCGCGAATGGCTCGAACCGCTGCTGCAAGGCCAGATCCGTTCGGCGTTCCTGATGACGGAGCCCGAGGTGGCATCGTCGGACGCGACCAATATCCAGACGAGCATCGTGCGCGACGGCGATTACTACGTGATCAACGGCCACAAGTGGTGGTCGTCCGGTGCGGGCGATCCGCGCTGCAAGATCTACATCGTGATGGGAAAAACCGACCCCGAGGCGCCGCGCCATCAGCAGCAGTCAATGATTCTCGTACCCGCCGACGCCACCGGCGTCACCGTGCACCGCCCTCTCAGCGTGTTCGGCTACGACGACGCGCCGCACGGCCACATGGAAATCACGCTCGAAAACGTGCGCGTGCCGGCCACCAACCTGCTGCTCGGCGAGGGCCGCGGCTTCGAGATCGCGCAAGGCCGCCTCGGACCGGGACGCATCCATCACTGCATGCGTTTGATCGGTCTTGCCGAGCGGGCGCTCGAACTGATGTCGAAACGCTCGCTGCAACGCGTCGCATTCGGCAAGCCGGTCGCGGCGCAAGGCGTCACGCAGGAGCGCATCGCCGAGGCACGTTGCATGATCGAACAGGCGCGCCTCCTGACGCTGAAGACCGCGTACATGATGGACACCGTCGGCAACAAGGGCGCGCGCGGCGAGATCGCGATGATCAAGGTGGTCGCGCCGAACATGGCGTGCCAGGTGATCGACTGGGCGATTCAGGCGCACGGCGGCGGCGGCGTCAGCGATGACTTTCCGCTCGCGTATGCGTACGCATCGGCACGAACGCTGCGCTTCGCCGATGGTCCGGACGAAGTTCACCGCAACGCGATCGCCAAGCTCGAACTGGCGCGCTACCTGGATGCCGGCGCAACGGCTGCCGTGGAGACGCCGGTCACGCGCGTTTGAGGTTGAAGTCTCGCATCGGCGGCTAGGCTGTGCTCGCGGCGCGGCCAGCAGCATCGTGTGATCTATGCTCTAATTTTCGTCACCAGCGGCGCCCTTTGCGGCGCCGCTTTCACGATAGAAAGGAGCCACGATGATCGACGTCTATAGCTGGGCGACCCCGAACGGCCACAAGGTTCACATCATGCTCGAGGAGACGGGCCTCGCGTACACCGTGCACGGCGTGAATATCGGCGCGGGCGATCAGTTCAATCCCGAGTTTCTCGCGATCAGCCCCAACAACAAGATCCCGGCGATCACCGACTCCGAAGGGCCCAGAGGCGCCGACGGCAAGCCGTTCGCGCTGTTCGAATCGGGCGCGATTCTGATTTATCTCGCCGAGAAAACCGGCAAGTTTCTGCCGACCGACCCCGCTGCGCGCTATTCGGTGCTGCAATGGCTGATGTTTCAGATGGGCGGGCTCGGCCCGATGCTCGGACAAACGCACCACTTCCGCGTCTACGCGCCGGAGCCGATCGAATACGCGATCAATCGCTACACGAACGAGACGCGGCGCCTGTACGGCGTGATGGATACGCAACTCGGCAAGACGCAGTACCTCGCCGGCAACGACTATACGATCGCGGATATCGCCGCGTTTCCGTGGACACGCTCGTGGCAAAACCAGGGCATCGAACTGGATGCCTTTCCGAATGTGAAGCGCTGGCATGAAGCGATCGCCGCGCGTCCGGCAGTGGTGCGCGGCGTCGAAGTACTGGCGTCCGCCCGCAAGGCGCTGATGGACGACAAGGCCAAAGAGATTCTGTTCGGCGCGACGCAATACGCGAAACATTAGTTTCGTGCGCGGTGCTGGCGGCTCGTCAGTCCGCTGACAGCGTCAGTGAAAAGCGCGAGCCGGCATTCGTGCCGCTCGCGCTTTTTTGCGAATCTGTGCGGCGAGCCGAACGCCGGCTAGAAGTAATGCCGCGTGATGAATTCCGCGACGCAGACCGGCCGCTCGCTGCCCTGCCGTTCCAACGTCACATTCCACACGACTTGCACGCCGTCGCTGTCGATATCCGTGACCGATGCCACGGCGAAGTGAGCGCGCAACTGCGAGCCGACCGGCACCGGCGACGTGAATCGCACGCGGTTCAATCCACAATTGACGCCCATGCGCTGCTCGAGCGCCACCGTCTTTTCGAGCAGGACCGGAATCAGCGAGAGCGTCAGGAATCCATGCGCGACCGGACCGCCGAATGGCGACTCGCGCCGCGCCCGTTCGGAGTCGACGTGAATCCACTGATGATCGCCGGTAGCGTCGGCGAAACGATCGACGCTCGCCTGATCGACCGTCAACCATTCGCTCACGAGCGGCTCGGCGCCTACCAGCGCGCGTAAGGCCGCTGCCGTGCCGAACGTCGCGGCGGACGCCGCGCTGCCCGTCACGACGCGGCGCCCGGATTGCGCAGCCCGAACAACGCCTTCGAGCGCACGGTTATCACCGTTTCGCCATGCTGGTTGATCCCTTCCCACTGCGTCGACACGATGCCGCGATCCGGCTTGCTCGCCGAGACGCGCTTGTCGAGCACGGCGTTCATCATCGTGATGGTGTCGCCGACGCGCACCGGCTTTAACCAGCGGATCTCGTCGATGCCGGGCGAGCCCATCGACGTGGACCCCGCTATCGCGTTGCGCACCAGCATGCCCATCATGACCGAGCAGGTATGCCAGCCGCTTGCCACCAATCCGCCGAATGGCGACTCGGCGGCCGCGGCGTCGTCCAGGTGAAACGGCTGCGGATCGAACTTCTCCGCGAACGCGATGATCTCTTCACGCGTGAACGTGTGCTTGCCGATCTCCGTGGTCGTGCCGACAACCATGTCCTCGAAACTCAAACCCATCGTCGCACCTCTTTCTTATCCGATTCGACCGGCTGATCAGGCTTCGGCGGTGACAAACCCGGGCAGCGCGGCGAACCGCGCGAGATGGTGATCGACATCGCCCAATGTGGTTTCGATGATAGCAAGACGCTTGAACAGATGCGCCGCGGCCACCTCGTTCGTGACGCCCATGCCGCCGTGCAACTGAACCGCCTGCTGGCCGACGAAACGCGCGGCCTGGCCGACCCGCACCTTTGCCGCGGAGACGGCGCGGCGGCGTTCGTCGGCGTGTTCGCTGGTGTAACGCATGGCGGCGAGGTACGTGATCGAGCGCGCCTGCTCGGCGTGAATCAGCATCTCGACCATGCGGTGTTGCAAGGCCTGAAAACGCGCGATCGGCTGGCCGAACTGCTGGCGCGTTTTCGTGTAGTCGACGGTGGCGAGGTTCAGCGCGTCGAGCGCGCCGATAGCCTCCGCGCACAGCAGCACTGTGCCGTAGTCAGCGATATGTTCCAGCGCCGCCGCGCCGGCGTGCTTGCCGGCGAGCCGGCGCGCGGGCGTGCCGTTGAACTCGAGCGTCGCGGCGCGTTGGCCGTCGATCGTGCGGTAGTCGGTCAGCGTGACGCCGGCCGCCTCGCGCGCCACGACGAAGAGCGCGATTTCGCCATTCAGGCGCGCCGGCACGATCCAGTAATCGGCTTGTGCGCCATGCAGCACGACCGACTTCGTGCCGCTCAGCGTGTATTGCTCGCCTTGCCCGCCTTGCCCGCTTGCGGCCGTTGCAACCGTTCCGATCTCGCACAGATCGTAGCGTGCGTGCGGTTCATGAAAGGCGACTGCCAGCTTGATCTCGCCTTGGGCCACGCGCGCGAGCAGCGACGCGTCTTCGCCCCCGCCCGTGCCCGCGAGGCGCAACGCCTCGACGCCGACCGCCGTCGCCCAATACGGCTCGACCACCAACGCGCGGCCCAGCTCCTGCATGACCACCAGCATGTCGATCGGGCCGCCGTTGAAACCGCCCTGGGCTTCAGGTACCGGCAAGGCGGTCAGGCCCAGTTCGGTAAAGGCTGCCCAATGTGCCTCCGACACGCCGCACTCCGATCGCACGATCGCCTGACGCGCCTCGAAGCCGTAGTTTTTGTCCAGATAGCGGCGCAGCGCGTCGGCGAATTGCTGCTGTTCGTCGTTGAAGTTGAAGTCCATGCGCCGCTCCTCAAAGTCCGAGAATCATCTGCGCGATGATGTTCTTTTGAATTTCGTTCGAGCCGCCGTAGATCGACGTCTTGCGGAAGTTGAAGTAGTACGCGGCCAGCGGCGCGGCGTCCTCGTCGCCCGCCACGCTATGTTCGCGTTCGCCTTCGAGGAACGGCACGTCGAACGGTGCGGCGAGCGGCCCGATGGCTTCGAACATCAACTCGGTCAGCGCCTGCTGCACCTCCGTGCCCTTGATCTTCAGCATCGACGCTTCCGGGCCCGGCCCGCGCCCGCCGGTTTCATTGGCGACCACGCGTTGCACGGTGACTTCGAGCGCCATCAGTTCGATCTCGAGGCTCGCGACTTTCGCGGCGAACACCGGATCGTGCAGCAGCGGCTTGCCGTTCTTTTTCTGATTCAGCGCAAGACGCTTGAGGAACACGAGTTCGCGTTTCGATTGACCGACGCGCGCGATGCCGGTGCGCTCGTGGCCGAGCAGATACTTCGCGTAAGTCCAGCCGCGGTTCTCCTCACCGACCAGATTCGCGGCCGGTACTTCGACGTCTTCGAAAAACACTTCGTTGACTTCGTGGTCTTCGTCGAGCGTGATGATCGGACGCACCGTGATGCCGGGCGTTTTCATGTCGATCAGCAGGAATGAGATGCCCTCCTGCTTTTTCGCGCCGCTGTCGGTGCGCACGAGGCAGAACATCATGTCGGCATACTGACCGAGGGTGGTCCACGTTTTCTGACCGTTGACGACGTAATGGTCGCCGACGCGCTCGGCGCGTGTGCGCAGCGAAGCCAGATCTGAGCCTGAACCCGGCTCGGAATAGCCTTGGCACCACCAGTGCGTGCCGTCGAGAATGCGCGGCAAATAGCGACGCTTCTGCGCCTCGTTGCCATACTTCATCAGCACCGGCGCCACCATCGAGACGCCGAAAGGCAGCACGGTCGGCGCGCCGACGCGCGCGCACTCTTCGTCCCAGATGTGCCGCTGCGTTGCGTCCCAGCCAGGGCCGCCGTATTCCTTCGGCCATGCGACCGCCGACCAGCCGCGCGTGCCGAGCAGCTTGTGCCAGCCGGCGAAATCTTCGCGCGAGAGACGTTTATGGTTCAGTACTTTGTCGCTTAGCTCGCGAGGCAGATTCGCTTCGAGCCAGGCGCGGATGTCGGCGCGGAATGCGTCGTCAGCAGGGGAATAGTCCAGATTCATGCGCAGTGTCTCCAGGCCGCAACCGCCCGCCGCCAGTGAGCCACTGCACTATTGCAGCGGTTCCTTCAAGGCAGCCGGGACCGGCAGCGGCATCACTTGGATGCCTTCGTCGACCAAGGCTCGCGCGTCTTCGGGTGTCGTGACACCGCGAATATTGCGCGCAGGCGCTTCGTTGTAGTGAATGCGCCGTGCTTCCTCGGCGAAGCGGTCGCCCACGTTCTCGGTCTTTTCCAGTACCTCGCGCAACGCACGCATCACACGCGCCTGCATTTGCGCTTGCTCCAAGCCCGCAGGGTTTTTCGCCTCCGTCGCGCCCGACAGATTCAATCGCGGCGCCGAAGGCAAACGGCTCACTTCGTTCGCACCACAGATCGGACATTCGATCAGTTTGCGGGCTTGCTGCGATTCGAAGTCATCAGCCGAAGCAAACCAGCCTTCGAACCGATGGCCATGCGGACACTGTAAATCGAGGACCTTCATGTGGAATCAGGGCTTGAGTGCCAGTTTAGCGCAAAATGGTATTTTGTGAACGGTCGTTCGCAAACTATGACGGGGCGATGCGTTTACGCGTGGCGTCGCTATTAATTGGACGCGGTGCGCGATTTTAACGCCTTGCGCAAAGGGCTGCCGAAATCGGCCAAGCCGGCATGAACGGCACACGAATCGGAAGCTCGCGACGGCTCCGCGGATTGCATGAAATTTATGTCTAGTCACTGGCCAATGCCCAGCTTCTAAGCCACCAGGCATTCGAGTTGGCGGTTAAGCCGTGGCTCGAGTTCACGCGCCTCTTTGGCGAGGTTGATCTGCTTGGCCGATTTGGCGACATCAAGCACATCTGCCTTGATGTCGTACCCGCCGCGTGCGGTTAGCCAGTGAAGAATGTCCGACAGATGCCACACCGATGCGCTGCCCTCGTGCACCGGCGGCGGAAAGTCAATCGCGTGACTCAACATCAGCTTGCGCATGTTCTGCCGTGATACGCCGGCGAGCTCGGCTACGTCGGTGAGACCAACGAAATCAGGGCCCGCCTCGACAAGGCGCGCGGATGGCACCGCCTGCTTGACATCTTTCAGTGCGCTGACGAGCGCCTCGAACGCAGACGCGCCTTCGCGAGAAAAAACCAGCGCAATGCGCCCCGGTTGTCCCACGCCGATGGTGGCGTCGTCACATCCTGCTTCCCCGAGACGCTCGACGATCGCGTCGAGATCGCAATCTTCCGTGGTGAGGCGGTACTTCAAGGTGAACACATATTCCATAAATTACCTCCTGCCTTTATTCAGCGTCAAACTTGATCCTTGGAGCGCCTTGCATTGGCGGTGATGCCGTGCAGTTGTCGACGATACGCCGCAGATGCCTTGCGTGATTGCCAGGGTTCTTTGGCGTACTCCACACGCTCGATATGCAGAACTCTCCGCAGCGACACTCCGCGGCGTTGTACGGACAGTACATCTTTCCCCAAGCGTGACCTCTGCCACCGCCCCGAACGCGCCAACCGTTTCTTTCCGCGTAGGCCAATGCGGCCTCGATTTCCTTCTTAGAGTGGGTTCCACGAACCATCCATGCCCTCCAATTTAATGCGCTGACGTATGGTTGTCAAGCGACAACCATACGTCAGCGCAGTCATGACCGAACCGACGAGAGCCCTTCGTCATACCAGGTAAATGGGATAACAACTGGCGCTGTCAGTGTTCGATACTAGAGCGGCAACGGTCGTGAAGCGAGACTGTCGAATGGCATAAGACGAATGCACGTTTCTCAGGCACGAGACCGTGGTCGTAATGAAAAAGCCCCTGCTAGTCATCGACCAACAGGGGCTTCTCGCAATTCTTCAGCCGGCGCGCCTGGCGCGCCTCATGAACCCATAGCGCTATTGCGGCTCCGCCATCGGCCAGGCGCCCGACAAAATTTTCTCCAGCCAGAACGTGCCGATCACCGTCTTCACGTCGGTAATCTTGCCGGTGCGTACCCACTCGGACACATCGGCAACGCTTGCCGTGAACAGTTCGAGGAATTCCCCGTCGTCGAGCTTACGCTCGCCGGCGCTCAGGCCGCGAGCGAGGTAAATGTCGATGAACTCCGTCGAGTAGGAAATGATCGGGTGAATGCGCGTCAGATAAACATATTCGCGCGCCGTGTAGCCGGTTTCTTCCCGCAACTCACGAATCGCACAAGCGAGTGCGCCTTCGTTCGGGTCGAGCTTGCCGGCCGGATACTCGACCATGACCTTGCCCATCGGATAGCGATACTGGCTTTCCAGCAACACGCGGCCGTCGTCGAATAACGGAATGACCATGACGGCGCCCGGATGCTGAACATATTCGCGCGTGGCGTGCTTGCCATCCGGCAAGCGAACCGTGTCGCACTTGAGCGTCAGAAACGGCCCTTGATGCATCGTTTTGCTCTCGAGACACGTCTCGGTGAGCACGGCGTCGTGATCAGGAAGTTCAGCCATGGCGGACCTCGGGACAGCTTGGAGCGCGACGGCGAGGCGCCGTCAGCGGCGTTTGACGAGATACTGAAAGGTAAAGCCGGGGAATGCGAACACGACGAACAAGGCGAACGTGATGGCGTAGAACTGCCAGCCCTGCTCGAAGCGGTTACCCGCGCGTGCCTCAAGCAGGAAACCGAGCGCGCCGACCACGAAGTACAGCACGATCAACTCGGCAATCCTGATCCAGGCGCTCTTCCTCGCCGCTTTCAACGGCACGGCGGCGAAGAGGCGCTGATTCAGGAACGGCAGGTTGGCGCCGACCAGCGCCAACAACACGATGAACCAACCCGCAGCCGACATCAGAGCAGCAGCGTGTGCTGGATCGCCTGCAAGCAGGCCTTCAGCAACGGATCCGGCACGATGCCGAGCACCAGCACGGCAACGCCGTTGAACGCGAGCAACGCGCGCGTGCTGGCATCGGCGACGATCGGCGACTTGTCTTGCGGTTCGTCGAAATACATCAGCTTGACGATACGCAGGTAGTAGAACGCGCCGAACAGCGACGTGATCACGGCCAGCACCGTCAGCCAGGTCAAACCGGCGTTCATCGTTGCCTGCAGCACCGCAAGCTTGGCGTAGAAGCCGACCGCGGGCGGGATGCCGGCGAGCGAGAACATCATCACCATCATCACGAACGCGAACACCGGACTGCGCTGATTCAGACCCTTGAAGTCTTCGAGCGTATCCGCTTCGAAGTCGCGGCGCGCCAGCAGCATGATGACGCCGAAGGTGCCCATCGTCGTGATCAGGTAGACGATGCTGTAGTACATCGCCGAGCCGTACGCGTTGGCCGCGCCCGTGGTCTTTTGATCGACCACGCCGGCCAGCAGACCGAGCAGCACGAAGCCCATGTTCGAGATCGCCGAATACGCGAGCATCCGCTTGACGTTGCGTTGCACGATACCGGTAATGTTGCCGACGATCAGCGACAACGCCGCCAGGATCACCAGCATTTGCTGCCATTCGACAGCCAGCGGCAGCAGACCCATCACGAGGAAGCGCAAGCCCCAGGCGAACGCGGCGACCTTCGGACCGCCGCCTACCAGCAACGTCATCGCCGTCGGCGCGCCCTGATACACGTCGGGCACCCACATATGGAACGGCACCGCACCCATCTTGAACGCCACGCCGGCCACGATGAAGATCACGCCGAACAACAGCACGCTAGGATCGTAGTGGCTCGTGCCGATCGCCTTGAACACTTCGTTCAGGTCGAGCGAGCCGGTCGCGCCGTACAGCATGGAGATGCCGTACAGCAGGAAACCGGACGCCAGTGCGCCGAGCACGTAGTACTTCATCGCGGCTTCGTTCGACTGCGCCGCGTCGCGACGCAATGCGATCACGCCGTACAACGACAGCGACATCAGTTCCAGACCGAGATACAGCGTCAGGAAGTTGTTGCCGGAGATCATCACGAGTTGGCCGAGCAAGGAGAACATGCCCAGCAGGAAAAACTCGCCGCGGAACAGGCCGCGATCCTCGAGGTAGCGGCGCGAATACACGATCGACACCGCATAGCCGAGCGTCACGACGGCTTTCATCACGTTGGCGAACGAGTCCACCACGTACATGTGGCCGAAGAAGTAATGCACTTGCGGGTCGAACGCGTTCACCGCGAACCAGATCCCGCCGACCAGCGTCGAGAAGAACGCGATGAAATACGTGGTGCGGCGACCGGCCTGGCCGACGAACGTGTCGTTGAGCCACGCGACGACAACGGCGAGCATCACCAGCGCGTCGGGCAACAGAGCAGTCATAGGGGCGTTTTGCATGGTCTTTAAATTCCTCCGCTCTGCGTTACTGGGACAACGGCAGCTTTGACTGCGCAACGTGGGAGAGGAGGTTTTCCACGGATACGTGCATCACTTCGGTGAAGGGCTTCGGGTACAGGCCCATGAACAGCGTCAGTGCGGCGAGCACTGCCAGCATGAAAAACTCGCGACGGTTGATGTCGATGAGGCTCTTCACGTGATCGTTGGCGATCGCGCCGAAGTACACGCGCTTGTACATCCACAGCGTGTAGGCCGCGCCGAGAATCAGCGTGACCGCCGCACCACCCGCGATCCAGAAGTTGTACTGGACCGCCGCCAGAATCACCATGAATTCGCCGACGAAACCCGAGGTGCCCGGCAAGCCGCAATTGGCCATCGAGAACAGCATCACGAACGCGGCGAACTTCGGCATGACGTTGACGACACCGCCGTAGTCCGCGATCTGACGCGAGTGCATGCGGTCGTACAGCACGCCGATGCTCAGGAACATCGCGCCGGAGACAAAACCGTGCGAGATCATCTGCACGATCGCGCCTTCCACGCCGAGCTGGTTGAAGATAAAGAAGCCGAGCGTGACGAAGCCCATGTGCGCGATCGACGAATAGGCGACCAGCTTCTTCATGTCCGTCTGCACCATCGCGACCAGACCGATATAGATCACGGCGATCAGCGACAGCGCGATAACGACCGGCGCCAAGGAGTGGCTCGCGTCCGGCGTGATCGGCAGCGAGAAGCGCAGGAAACCGTACGCGCCCAGCTTCAGCATGATCGCGGCCAGCACGACCGAGCCGCCGGTCGGCGCTTCCACGTGCGCGTCGGGCAGCCATGTGTGCACCGGCCACATCGGCACCTTCACGGCGAACGCCAGGAAGAACGCGATGAACAGCAACACTTGCGGCGTCATCGCGATCTGCGCGTGCTGCCACGTGGCGAGATCGAACGTGCCGGTTTGAATGTACAGATACAGCAACGCGACCAGCATCAGCAGCGAGCCCATCAGCGTGTACAGGAAGAACTTGAACGCCGCGTACACGCGGTTCGCCCCACCCCACACGCCGATGATGATGTACATCGGAATCAGCGTGGCTTCGAAGAACACGTAGAACAGCATGCCGTCGGCCGAACTGAACACGCCGACCATGATGCCCGACAGGATCAGGAATGCGGCGAGATACTGCGCGACGTTCTTCGTGATGACTTCCCACGCGGAAATCACCACGATCACCGTAATCAAGGCGGTCAATACGACGAACCACATGGAGATGCCGTCGACACCCAGGTGGTAGGTGATGTTGAAGCGCTCGATCCAGTTCGCCTTTTCGACGAACTGCAGATCGGCGGTGCTCGAATCAAAACCGGTGATCAGCGGGATCGTCACGATGAAGCTGACGATCGAACCGATCAGCGCAATCCAGCGCGCGGGAGCCGGGTTCCGGTCGGAACCGATAGCCAGGACCAGGAGACCGACGAGGATCGGCAACCAGATCGCAATACTGAGAATCGGATAAGCGTGCATTAGTGTCCCTCGCCTTATTTGCCGCCGAGCGTTACAAACAGGGTCAGGAGCCCCAGCATGCCGATAATCATGGCGAACGCGTAGTGATAGATGTAGCCGGATTGGAGGAAGCGGATCACGCCGGCGAACCAGCCGATAAAGCGTGCGCTGCCGTTGACGATGCCGTCGATGACCACGACGTCGCCTTCCTTCCAGAGACCACGGCCAATTGCCACGGCGCCCCGCGCGAACACGACTTCGTTGATCTTGTCCATGTAGTACTTGTTGTCGAGCAACGTGTAGACCGGGCCGAACGCGCGCTTGATCGAAGCCGGCAGTTCGGGGCGGACCAGATACAGGAACCACGCGACCACCACACCCGCGAGCGCCAGCCAGACCGGCAGGCCCGAAACGGAGTGCAAGCCCATCGCCACCCAGCCGTGGAACTCCTCAGCCATCTCATGCAGCGCCGGATGGTTTTCGCCGATGAAGATCACCTTCTCGAACGCCACGCCGTGCTGGAAGAAGTCGCCGAACAGCATCGGGCCGACCGCGATTGCACCGATCACCACCGACGGAATCGCCAGCAGCACCAGCGGCACCCACACCACCCACGGCGTTTCATGCGGCTCGTGAGCGTGGCCGTGTTCGTGTTCGTGATGACCATTGCCATGACCGTGCGCCGCGGCTTCCGCGCCCATCGGCGAATCGGGATGCTTCGGATCGCGGAAGCGCTCCTCGCCGTGGAACACCATGAAGTACATACGGAACGAATAGAGCGCGGTAACGAACACGCTCGCCACTACCGCGAAGTACGCGAAGCCCGACCCCGGCAGATGCGACAGCTTCACCGCGTCGATGATCGAGTCTTTCGAGTAGAAGCCCGAGAAGAACGGCGTACCGATCAGCGCCAGCGAACCGACCAGCGACGTGATCCACGTGATCGGCATGTACTTGCGCAGGCCGCCCATGTTGCGCATGTCCTGATCGTGGTGCATGCCGATGATCACCGAACCCGCGCCGAGGAACAGCAGCGCCTTGAAGAACGCGTGCGTCATCAGGTGGAAGACGGCGACCGGATAGGCCGACACACCGAGCGCGACCGTCATGTAGCCGAGCTGTGACAGCGTGGAATACGCCACCACGCGCTTGATGTCGTTCTGGACGATCCCGAGGAAGCCCATGAACAGCGCGGTAATCGCGCCGATGACCGTCACGAACGACAGCGCGCTATCCGACAGTTCGAACAGCGGCGACATGCGCGTGACCATGAAGATACCGGCCGTCACCATGGTTGCCGCGTGAATCAGTGCGGAAATCGGCGTCGGGCCTTCCATCGAATCCGGCAGCCACACGTGCAGCGGGAATTGCGCCGACTTACCCATTGCGCCGATGAAGAGGCAAATGCAGGCAACCGTCAGCAGACCCCAGTCCGTGCCGGGGAACGACAATGCCGCGAGTTCGGTGCGCTTCGCGAACACGTCGCCGTAGTTCATCGAACCGGCAAACGCGAACAGCAGGCCAATGCCGAGCAGAAAACCGAAGTCGCCCACGCGGTTCACGAGGAACGCCTTCATGTTCGCGTAGATCGCCGACTCACGCGTGAAGTAGAAGCCGATCAGCAGGTACGACACCAGGCCCACCGCTTCCCAGCCGAAGAACAGTTGCAGGAAGTTGTTGCTCATGACGAGCATCAGCATCGAGAACGTGAACAGCGAGATGTACGAGAAGAAGCGCTGGTAGCCGTCGTCGTCGGCCATGTAGCCGATCGTGTAGATGTGCACCATCAGCGACACGAAGGTCACCACGCACATCATCATCGCCGTGAGCGAGTCGACGAGGAAGCCGATTTCGAACTTCGTCTTGCCGATCGTCATCCATTCATAAACGGTCGCGTTGAAGCTCGCGCCCTCCATGACCTGGAAGAAGACGATGGCCGAGAGAACAAACGAGATCGCGACGCCGAGGATCGTGACCGAGTGCGCGCCGGCTCGCCCTACCGCCTTCCCGAACAGCCCGGCAATCAGGCAACCGGCCAGCGGTGCCAGCGGAATCGCCAGCAGCAGGTTTTCATTGAGTATCGTGGACATAACCGCTTTTCCTGAAATTAACCTTTGAGCTGATCGAGATCCTCGACATTGATCGTGTCGAGACTACGGAACAGGGTCACCAGAATCGCGAGGCCGATCGCCGCTTCCGCCGCCGCGACGGTCAGCACGAAGAAGACGAAGATCTGGCCATGCACGTCGCCGAGGTAGTGCGAGAACGCGACGAAATTGGTGTTCACCGCGAGCAGCATCAATTCGATCGCCATCAGGATGATGATGACGTTGCGACGGTTCAGGAAAATGCCGACGACGCTGATCGCAAACAGGATCGCGCCGAGAACGAGGTAATGGGCAAGGGTCAACATGATTTCTATCTCCTGTCCGCTCAGCCGTTTTTCGCCGGGGCCGAGTCGGCCGCTGCCGCGGCTGCGGCGGCTTCTTCCGCCGCGACGGTCGCCGCGGTCTTTTCCGATGGCATTTTCACGACGCGCACGCGATCCTGGGCACGCACCTTGACCTGATCGCTGATCTTCTGGCGCTTGCTGTCCTTCTTATGGCTCGTGGTAAGCGCGACGGCCGCGATGATCGCCACCAGCAGCACGAGGCCGGCGACTTCGAACGCGAAGATGTAGTCGGTGTAGATGACCTTGCCGATGAGGCGCGTGTTCGACCAGTCGGCCATGCCGTTGGCGGCAGCGGTGGTGTCGCGCAACGCCGTGGCGGTAGCGCCATAGCCGTGCCACAGGATCAGCGCGGTTTCGATCACGATGATCGCGCCCACCAGCGTGGCCATCGGCACGAAGCGTTTGAAGTCGCGCCGCAGCACGTCGATATTGATGTCCAGCATCATCACGACGAACAGGAACAGCACCATCACCGCCCCGACGTAGACCAGCACCAGCAGGATCGCGAGGAACTCGGCCTCGAGCAGCATCCAGATCGCGGCTGCGTTGAAGAACGCCAGCACGAGAAACAGTGCGGACGACACCGGGTTGCGCGAGGTGATCACCTTCAGCCCTGAGACAACCAGGAGCAGCGCGAAGATGTAGAACAGTACGGTCGTGAATTCCATGATTACCGGTTCATCGTTAGGCCATCGTCAGGCATTGTTCTTTGGCACGTGGGGCTGGCAAAGCGGACAAGCCGCCAGTACAGCCGCACAGGTGCGCCGTGCCGCGGCGTTCAAGCCGCGACGCTCGGCCCGACAACAGGCCGTGTTACTGCTGCATTTACTGCTTCAAGCGAAGCCGCTTCAACGATACGGTGCGTCGGCCGCCTTGTTCGCGGCGATCTCCGCTTCGTAGCGATCGCCCACGGCCAGCAGCATGTCTTTCGTGAAGTACAGATCGCCGCGCTTTTCGCCGTGATATTCGAGGATGTGCGTTTCGACGATCGAGTCGACCGGGCAGCTCTCTTCACAGAAACCGCAGAAGATGCACTTGGTCAGGTCGATGTCGTAGCGCGTGGTGCGGCGGGTATTGTCCGCGCGGGTTTCCGATTCGATCGTGATGGCGAGCGCCGGGCACACCGCTTCGCACAGCTTGCAGGCGATGCAGCGCTCTTCGCCGTTTTCATAGCGGCGCAGCGCATGCAGGCCGCGAAAACGCGGCGAGATCGGGGTTTTCTCTTCCGGGAACTGCACGGTCACCTTGCGCTGGAACGTATAACGTCCGGTCAGCGCGAGGCCTTTGAGCAATTCCGTGAGGAAAAAGGTCTTGAAAAAGTTTTGGATTGCGGTCATGGGTTCATCCGCCCTTTATTTCCAGATGTTCAACGGCGACATGATCCAGAAGCCGACCACCACCAGCCACACCACGCAGACCGGAATGAAAATCTTCCAGCCCAGACGCATGATCTGGTCATAGCGATAGCGCGGAAACGTGGCGCGCGCCCAGATGAACACCGACAACAGGAAGAAAACCTTGGCGACGAGCCAAACGATGCCCGGGATAAACGACAGGAAACCGAACGGTGCGCTCCAGCCGCCGAGGAACAGTGTTGCAGCCAATGCCGAGATCACGATCATGTTGATGTACTCGGCGAGGAAGAACAGCGCGAACGCCATGCCCGAGTAATCGATCATGTGGCCCGCGACGATTTCCGACTCACCTTCCACCACGTCGAACGGGTGACGGTTCGTTTCGGCGATGCCCGAGATGAAATACACGACGAACATCGGCAGCAGCGGCAGCCAGTTCCACGACAGGAAGTTCAAGCCGTGCGAAGCGAAGAAGCCGTGCTCCTGCGAATTGACGATGCCCGACAGGTTCAGCGTGCCGGCCGTCATCAGCACGACGACGAGCGCGAAGCCCATCGAGATTTCGTACGAGACCATCTGGGCGGCGGCGCGCATGGCGCCGAGGAACGCGTACTTCGAGTTCGACGCCCAGCCGGCCAGGATCACGCCGTACACGCCGATCGACGAAATCGCCATCGCGTACAACAGACCCGCGTTGATGTCGCCGAGCACCGCGCCCGCCTGGAACGGAATCACCGCCCACACCGCGAACGCCGGCACCACCACCATGATCGGCGCGATCAGGTAGATCCAGCGGCTCGCCTGCGCCGGCTGAATGACTTCTTTCAGCAGCAGCTTCAGCACGTCGGCGATCGGCTGCAGCAAACCTGCGGGGCCGACGCGGTTCGGGCCGAGACGCACGTGCATCCAGCCGATCAGTTTACGCTCCCACAGAATCAGGTAAGCCACGCACAGCAGGATCACAACCGCCACCACCAGGATGCGCACCAGTGCCCACACCGTGGGCCATGCCACACCGAGAAGCTGGGTGCCGCCCGAGTTGATCGTATCGAACAAGCTCATTTACGCCTTCTCCACCACCAGTTCACCGAACAGGCTGCCCAGCGCCGCACCGGCAGGCGTAGCCGCCGATACGCGGACGACCGTCTCCGCAAGATTCGCGTCGCGCACGGCCGGCAACTGCACCGATTGCTCACCCTGGCGCACGCGCACTGCGTCGCCTTCCTTCAAACCCAGCTTGTCGAATAGCGCGGCCGGCAGACCGACCGAGTTCGCCGTGCGCGCGGCCGCCGTCAGATGCAGCGATTCGGCGCGACGCACCAGCGCGTCGGCGTGGTAGATCGGCACGTCGGCGATGCGCTCGAACTTGCCTTCCCCTGCCTTCGCCGACTTGCCGCGTGCAACCGCAACACCCGTCTTGTTCGACAGACGCGACTTCAATTCGCCGTCGCCGAGGGCTGCGGCGCGTACTTCTTCCGCGGTATCGAATTCGAAACCCGACGCGCCGAGCAGGCTGCCCAGCACGCGCAGCACCTTCCATGCGGGACGCGTGTCGCCCAGCGGCCGCACGACACCGTTGAACGTCTGCACCGTGCCTTCCGCGTTGACGAACGTACCGGCCGTTTCCGTGAACGGAGCGATCGGCAGCAGCACGTCGGCGTATTCGGCGCCCGTCTGGAACGGCGACATCACGACGACCATTTCCGCCTGCTTCAGCGCGGCCAATGCCTGCGCCGGATTGGCCGTATCGAATTCCGGCTCGACGTTCAGCAGCACGTAACCCTTGCGCGGTTGCTCGAACGCTTCACGAGCGTTCAAACCGCCCTCGCCCGGCAGCGCGTTCACGAGATGCGCGCCGACCGTGTTCGCGGCTTCCGTGAGAAAGCCCAGCGTCGCGCCGGTTGCGTCCGCGATCCATTGGGCCGCCGCGTGAATCGCCGCGAAATCCGGATGACGGACCGCGCCGTTGCCGAGCAGCACCAGACGGCGTTCGCCAGAGGCGAGCGACTTCGCGACCTGCTTGTCGGCGTCCGTCGGCTGCGTGCCGGCGAGGGCTTCCGGCAGGGTCGCGCCGTTGGCCTCGGAGACCGCGCCGGCGATACCGGCCAGTGCGTCGAGCCATGCCGACGGCGCTGCGACCACGCGTTGCGCTTGCGGAATCAGTGCGTCGTCGCGAGTAGCTTGCACGAGCGTGAGCTTCGCGCCGCCCTTCGCGGCCTGACGCAGACGCGCTGCAAACAGCGGGTGATCGCGACGCAGATCGGAGCCGATTACCAGCGCCGCGTCGACGTTGGACAGATCGGCGATTGCGGTGCCAAGCCACGGCGTACCGTTGAGCGGCGCGGAGAAATCAGACTGACGCAGACGGAAGTCGACGTTGGGCGTGCCGACCGCTTGCGCCAATTGCTTCAGAAGGAACAGTTCCTCGACGGTGCTGTGGGCGCTGCCGAGCGCGGCCAGCGCATCCGCGCCGTGGTCGCCCTTGATGCCCTTCAGCCCCTTGACCACGTATTCGAGCGCGGTTTGCCAGTCGGTCTCGACCCACTTGCCGCCCTGCTTGAGCATAGGCTGCGTGAGACGTTCCGGGCTGTTCAGGCCTTCATACGAGAAGCGGTCCTTGTCCGAAATCCAGCATTCGTTGATGGCTTCGTTTTCGAACGGCAGAACACGCATCACGCGGTTGTTCTTCACTTGCACCACGAGGTTCGCGCCGACGGAATCGTGCGGGCTCACCGACTTGCGGCGCGACAGTTCCCACGTGCGGGCGCTGTAGCGGAACGGCTTGCTGGTCAGCGCGCCGACCGGGCACAGATCGATCATGTTGCCCGACAGTTCGGAGTCGACCGTCTTGCCGACGAACGACGTGATTTCCGCGTGCTCGCCGCGGCCCAGCATGCCGAGTTCCATCACGCCGGCCACTTCCTGACCGAAACGCACGCACCGCGTGCAGTGAATGCAACGCGTCATTTCTTCCATCGAGATCAGCGGGCCGACGTTCTTGTGGAACACGACACGCTTTTCTTCGCTATAACGCGACGACGACTTGCCGTAGCCCACCGCCAGATCCTGCAACTGACACTCGCCGCCCTGATCGCAGATCGGGCAATCCAGCGGGTGATTGATCAGCAGGAATTCCATCACGGCTTGCTGGCCCTTCACCGCCTTCTCGGACTTGGTGCGCACGATCATGCCCGCCGACACCGGCGTGGCGCATGCGGGCACGGCCTTCGGCATTTTTTCGACATCGACCAGGCACATCCGGCAGTTGGCCGCAATCGACAGCTTCTTGTGATAGCAGAAGTGAGGAATGTACGTGTCGACCTTATGCGCAGCCTGGATCACCATGCTGCCTTCAGGCACCTCTACTTTCTTGCCGTCTATTTCAAGTTCAACCATGATGGTCAATCTTCCTTAACCTGTTACCGCTCAATCGTTCGCCCTGTTCATCGCCGTGTCAGGCGATGAATTCCGCGGATGACGTGCTCTGATGCGTACCTGTTGTTCAGCGTACTCAGGCAGCCACTGTTTCCGACGCCGATGCCGCGCCGGCATGACTGCCGACGAGACAATGCTTGTGAGCGACGTGATATTCGAATTCGTCCCAGTAGTGCTTGAGCATGCCGCGCACCGGCATGGCCGCCGCATCGCCGAGCGCGCAAATCGTGCGGCCCATGATGTTTTCAGCGACCGAGTTCAGCAGATCCAGATCTTCCGGACGGCCGAGCCCGTGCTCGATACGATGCACGACGCGGTACAGCCAGCCGGTGCCTTCGCGGCACGGCGTGCACTGACCGCACGACTCTTCGTAATAGAAGTACGACAGACGCAGCAGCGAGCGCACCATGCAGCGCGTCTCGTCCATCACGATGACCGCGCCCGAACCCAGCATCGAACCGGCCTTGGCGATCGAGTCGTAGTCCATGTCGGTCTGCATCATGATGTCGCCCGGAATTACCGGTGCCGACGAACCGCCAGGAATCACGGCCTTGATCTTCTTGCCGCCGCGCATGCCGCCGGCGAGTTCCATCAGCGTGGAGAACGGCGTGCCGAGCGGAATCTCATAGTTGCCCGGACGCTCGACGTCGCCTGCCACCGAGAAAATCTTCGTGCCGCCGTTGTTCGGCTTGCCGATCTCGAGGTAATTCTGCGGGCCGATTGCGAGCAGGAACGGCACCGCCGCGAACGTCTCGGTGTTGTTGATCGTGGTGGGCTTGCCGTACACGCCGAAGCTCGCCGGGAACGGCGGCTTGAAACGCGGCTGGCCTTTCTTGCCTTCCAGCGATTCGAGCAGCGCGGTTTCCTCGCCGCAGATGTAGGCGCCGTAACCGTGGTGCGCATGCAGTTCGAACGAGAAGCCCGAACCCATGATGTTCTCGCCGAGGAACCCGGCGCGGCGCGCTTCTTCTAACGCTTCTTCAAAGCGTTTGTAGACTTCCCAGATTTCGCCGTGAATATAGTTATAGCCGACCGTGATGCCCATCGCGTACGCGCCGATCGCCATGCCTTCGATCAGCGAGTGCGGATTGAAACGCAGGATGTCGCGGTCCTTGAAGGTGCCCGGTTCGCCTTCGTCCGAGTTGCAGACGAGATACTTCTGGCCGGGAAACTGGCGCGGCATGAAGCTCCACTTCAAGCCGGTCGGAAAGCCCGCACCGCCACGGCCGCGCAGACCCGACGCCTTGACGTCGGCGATCACCTGCTCGGGCGGGATCTTTTCTTCCAGAATGCGGCGCAGCTGGGCGTAACCGCCGCGCGCCACATAGTCTTCGAGATGCCAGTTGTCGCCGTTCAGGCCGGCGAGAATCAGCGGTTTGATGTGACGATCGTGTAAAGACGTCATTTCGAAAGTTCCTCGAGCAGCTGGTCGATCTTCTCGCGGCTCATGAAGCTGCACATGCGATGGTTGTTCACCAGCATCACCGGCGCGTCGCCGCACGACCCCATGCACTCACCTTCTTTCAAGGTGAATTTGCCGTCTGCCGTGGTTTCGCCGAAGTCGATGCCGAGCTTCTGCTTCAGATATTCAGCGGCGCTGTCGGAGCCGCCATCCGGGCCGAGCTGGCACGGCAGGTTCGTACAGAGCGTGATCTTGTATTTGCCGACCGGCGAGGTCTCGTACATCGTGTAGAAGGTAGCGACCTCCTGCACGGCGACTGCCGGCATGCCGAGATAGTCCGCGACGAACTGCATGAGTTCGGGCGACAGCCAGCCATGCTCTTCCTGAGCAGTGGCCAACGCCGACATCACGGCGGACTGTTTCTGATCGGCGGGGTACTTCGCGATCGCACGATCGATTTCTTTCAGGCCTTCAGCTGAGATCATTTTCAGACACGACTCTTTCAATTCCTACCGAACGAAAACCTGTCGCTTACGTCATGCTGCGACAGACCCGGCGTTCCTTTGCTTGACGCGCGCTTCGCTGCAACCGGAAGACGCGCACCGATGAATACGTCCTAGCGATCCACTTCGCCGAACACGATGTCCTGCGTGCCGATGATCGTCACGGCGTCGGCGATCATGTGACCGCGCGCCATTTCATCGAGCGCGGACAGATGCGCGTAACCCGGCGCGCGGATTTTCAGGCGGTACGGCTTGTTTGCACCATCCGAGATCAGATAGATGCCGAACTCGCCTTTCGGATGCTCGACGGCGGCGTACGCTTCGCCTTCCGGTACGTGGAAGCCTTCCGTGAAGAGCTTGAAGTGGTGAATCAACTCTTCCATGTTCGACTTCATGCCGACGCGCGACGGCGGCGCAACCTTGTGATTGTCGATCATCACCGGGCCCGGATTCTTACGCAGCCACTCAATGCACTGTTTCACGATCCGCGTGGACTGGCGCATTTCTTCGACGCGAACCAGATACCGGTCATAACAATCGCCATTCACGCCGACCGGAATGTCGAAATCGAGCTTGTCATAAACTTCGTACGGCTGCTTCTTGCGCAAATCCCACTCGATGCCCGAGCCGCGCAGCATCGCGCCGGTCATGCCGAGTTGCAGCGCGCGCTCCGGGCTGACCACGCCGATACCGACGAGGCGCTGCTTCCAGATCCGGTTGTCGGTGAGCAGCGTTTCGTACTCGTCGACGCAATGCGGGAAACGCGTGAAGAAATCGTCGATAAAATCGAGCAGCGAGCCTTGGCGGTTTTCGTTCATCTTCGACAATGCTTTTGCATTGCGAATCTTCGACGCCTTGTATTGCGGCATTGCGTCAGGCAGGTCGCGATACACGCCGCCCGGACGGTAATACGCCGCGTGCATGCGCGCGCCGGACACGGCTTCGTACACGTCCATCAGGTCTTCGCGTTCGCGGAACGCATAGAGAAACACCGCCATCGCGCCGACGTCGAGCGCGTGCGCGCCGATCCACATCAGGTGGTTCAGCACGCGCGTGACCTCGTCGAACATCACGCGGATGTATTGCGCGCGCACCGGCACTTCGACGCCGAGCAGCTTTTCGATCGCCATCACGTAGCCGTGCTCGTTGACCATCATCGACACATAGTCGAGACGGTCCATGTACGGCACTGACTGGATGAACGTTTTGGTTTCGGCGAGCTTTTCGGTCGCGCGATGCAGCAGGCCGATGTGCGGATCGGCGCGCTGGATGACTTCGCCGTCGAGCTCGAGCACGAGACGCAGCACACCGTGCGCTGCCGGATGCTGCGGACCGAAGTTGAGCGTGTAATTCTTGATCTCTGCCATGGCGTTCTCTTAATGTTTCAGACCGCCATAGCGATCCTCACGGATCACGCGCGGCGTGATTTCCCGCGGCTCGATCGTCACAGGCTGATAGACGACGCGCTTCTCTTCCGGGTCGTAACGCATTTCGACGTAGCCGGAGACAGGGAAATCCTTACGGAACGGGTGACCGATGAAACCGTAATCGGTCAGGATGCGGCGCAGGTCCGGATGGCCCTCGAAGACGATGCCGTACAGGTCGAACGCTTCACGCTCGTACCAGTTGGCCGAATTCCAGATTTCGACGACCGAAGGGATGATCGGCACTTCGTCGTCCGGCGCGAACACGCGCAAACGCAGACGCCAGTTGTTCTGCACCGACAACAAATGCAGAACGGCCGCGAAACGCGGACCGTCGTAAGCGCCATCGGCGTAGGTCTGATAGTCGACGCCGCACAGATCGATCAATTGCTCGAAGCCGAGCGAGCGGTCGTCGCGCAGACGCGTTGCCACATTGAGGTAATCGCTCGCCTTTACGACGATCGTCAACTCACCGATTGCCTCGGTGGTGCTCAACAGGAGGCCGCCAAAGGCCGCCTCGAGGTTCGCTTTCAGAGTCTCGAGTTTGCTTGCCATATTGTGGGGAGGCGTTGGCCTTATTGACGGGCGATTGTATTGGTGCGGCGAATCTTGGCTTGCAACTGGATCACGCCGTACACCAGCGCTTCCGCCGTTGGCGGGCAACCCGGCACATAGACGTCGACCGGCACGATCCGGTCGCAGCCGCGCACTACCGAATACGAGTAGTGGTAATAGCCGCCACCGTTCGCGCACGAGCCCATCGAAATCACCCAGCGTGGCTCGGCCATCTGGTCATAGACCTTGCGCAGGGCCGGCGCCATCTTGTTGCACAACGTGCCCGCGACGATCATTACGTCCGACTGACGCGGACTCGGACGAAACACCACGCCGAAACGGTCCAGGTCATAACGGGCGGCGCCCGCATGCATCATTTCGACCGCGCAGCATGCGAGACCGAACGTCATTGGCCACAAGGAGCCGGTGCGCGTCCAGTTGATCAGTTTGTCTGCCGTGGTGGTGACAAACCCTTCCTTCAAGACCCCTTCGATACTCATTTGCTTTCCACTCCAGACGGGGCGGCAAGCCTTGGCCACCCACGCAAACCGGCGATTAATCCATCATTCCCAGTCGAGGCCGCCCTTCTTCCAGATATAGGCGAAGCCCAGCAGGAATTCGAGCAGGAAAATCATCATCGCCATGAAGCCCGGCCAGCCGATGTCGCGCAGGGCCACGCCCCACGGGAACAGAAACGCGGTTTCAAGATCGAAAATGATGAAGAGAATGGCGACGAGGTAATAGCGCACGTCGAACTTCATGCGCGCATCTTCGAATGCCTCGAAGCCGCACTCGTACGGTGCGTTCTTCTCGGTATCGGGCTTGTTGGGACCGAGGATCTTGCCGATACTGACCAGTGCTACGCCTAAACCGGTGCCCACAATGAGGAACAACAAGACGGGGAAATAGGCTGCGAGGTTCAAGACTATCCTCAATCGGTTGGTTCTGAATGCCGTCAGGAGCATAGCACTCCTGACGCGAAATCACTTCTCAAACGCGCACACCGTAAGCCCAATACAAGCTGCGCGCCAGAAGTGAAAATGCCAGCCGAAGCGAAGCAAGTGGCTGGCATTTAGATAATATTTGGTGCCGACGGCGAGACTCGAACTCGCACAGCTTTCGCCACTACCCCCTCAAGATAGCGTGTCTACCAATTTCACCACGTCGGCACTAACTGCAATCCGGGAAAACAACTTATAAAACCCGCGAATCGCTTCAAGACTTGAATTGTAACGTGTCTAAACAGTTTGTTCAACGCACAAAAGCACTTCGAACGAAAAAATTATTTCGGCACTTCCGTGGCCGGAGCGGACGCAGCCGAGGCCGGCAATGTAGCCGAACCAACTGCCGGAGCCGACGCGGCGGACGCCGCGATCGGCGCGGTCACAGCCGCACCCAGCACGCCTGCGGAAGGTTTCGCGCGATACGCACCGAGGTAGGTGAGCGTCAATGTGGTGACAAAAAACACCGCTGCGAGCACCGCGGTTGTACGCGATAAAAAGTTCGCCGAACCGGTCGCGCCGAACAGGCTGCCTGACGCGCCGCTACCAAAAGCAGCGCCCATATCGGCGCCTTTGCCGTGCTGCAGCAAGACGAGGCCGATGACCCCGAGTGCCGACAACAGCTGAACGACGATAATCAATGTTTTCAAATACAGCATCACACTCACCTGAGTCTTTATTTAACCGCGCCACACAAAGTATGCCGCGCGGGATGGGTCATCCTCGCCGAGGCGCCCTGCTTAATCAGCGGTGCTGGTTGCAGCCGCCGCCTTGCAGATCGCCAGGAAATCCTCGTCTTTCAACGACGCGCCGCCGATCAGGCCGCCGTCGATATCCGATTGACGGAACAATTCCTCCGCGTTCTCCGGCTTCACGCTGCCGCCGTACAACAGCGGCACGTCCGCCACCGCCGCGCCCTTGGCCGCGAGACGCGAGCGCAGGAACGCATGAACCGCTTGCGCCTGTTCCGAGGTGGCGCTCTTGCCGGTGCCGATCGCCCAGACCGGCTCGTAGGCGACGACAATACGCGACGCCTCCTGCTCCGACAGTTTCGCCAGCACTTGATCCAACTGCTCGCCGACCACCTGCTCGGTCGCACCGGCTTCGCGCTGTTCCAGCGTTTCACCGACGCAGACGATCGGCGTCAAGCCTGCTTCCAGCGCGCGCTGCGTTTTCACCGCAACGAGTTCGGCGCTTTCCTGATGATAGGCACGGCGCTCCGAGTGCCCGACGATCGCGAGCGTCGCGCCGAAATCCGTCACCATTGTCGCGGCGACTTCGCCGGTATAGGCGCCGTGCGTGAACGCGGAAACGTCCTGCACGCCCCACACGACCCGGCTGCCTTCCAGCAACGATTGAGTCTGCGAAAGATACGGACACGGCACGCAAACGCCAACACGCACGCCAGCCGTCAATTCGCCGGCGCCCTGAGCCACCGCCTGCAACAGCGTTGCGTTGTCGGCAAGGCGCCCGTGCATCTTCCAGTTACCGACTACCAGCTTGGCTCGTTGTTTCGACATCGTCTCGTCCTGGCTTGGCGGCGAACTTTGCTTGCGTCATATTGCGCTTACAGTCCGCCTTCCGGTTTCATGCGGCGTGCGCAAAACGCGCAATTTTACTGCGTGGGGTGGATCGGGTCAAACCGACCGCGTCAAGCGTCCTGACCCCACGTCAGCATGATCTTGCCGACGTGCGTGCTGCTCTCCATCAACGCATGCGCCTCGGCCGCCTGGGCCGCCGGAAACACCCGATGCACCACGGGCTTGATGCGTCCTTCCTCGAGGTGCGGCCACACGCGCTCCTTGAGTTGCGCGGCGATCCGCGCCTTGAATTCGATCGGCCGCGGACGTAGTGTCGACCCGGTCACCGTCAAACGGCGGCGCAGCACCTCGTTCAGATTCAACTCCGCCTTCGCGCCGCCCAGCAATGCGATCAGCACGATGCGCCCGCCGTCGGCCAATGCCGTCAGCTCGCGCGACACGTAACTGCCCGCCACCATGTCGAGAATCACGTCGACGCCGCGGTCGTTCGTGAGCGACTTGATGACCTCGACGAAATCCTCGATCTTGTAGTTGATCGCGCGCTCGGCGCCGAGCGCTTCACACGCGCGGCACTTCTCGTCCGAGCCGGCGGTGGCGAACACGCGAAAACCGAGCGCATGCGCGATCTGGATCGCCGTCACGCCGATGCCGCTCGAGCCGCCCTGCACCAGCAGCGTTTCGTTCGCGCCGCCCTCGCCGTTGCCGAGCTGGGCGCGATCGAAAACATTGCTCCACACGGTGAAAAACGTCTCCGGCAGCGACGCCGCCTCGACATCCGACAAGCCCGCGGGCACCGGCAGACACTGGGGCAACGGAGCCGCGGCATATTCCGCATAGCCGCCGCCCGCGAGCAACGCACACACGCGATCGCCGATTTTCAGACCGAACGGGTTGTTCTTCTCATCGATCACGCCGCCGACGATCTCGCCCGCCACCTCCAGCCCCGGCAGATCCGAGGCGCCCGGCGGCGGCGCATAACCGCCCTTGCGCTGAAACACGTCCGGCCGGTTGATGCCCGAAGCCGCCACCTTGATCAGCACCTCGCCCGCCTTGAGCTGCGGCGTCGGCCGCTCTGCCAGCTTCAGGACTTCCGGCGCACCGAATTCGGTGATTTCGATCGCTTTCATCTGCGTCAACTCCAAGATTGGATTGCGTTGCACACCCGCTGCGTGCCAACTGCCCGCGCTACCGACCAATCGTCCGACCTGCGACGAACCGACCGGAGCAAACAGAGTACCCGCTTATGCCCCTTCGCATACGCTCGCACCAGCGCGCAACGCGATCCACCCTGCACCCTGCATGAAAAACGGCCGGCGCGCATTTCGCGCCGCCGGCCGTCGTCCCGCTACCGCATTACTGCGGTGTCGGCTCGCCTTGCGGCGCACCCGATGCGGGGTCGTTCAGCAACGCCTTGGCCGACAAACGCACGCGGCCCTTTTCGTCCGTCTGGATGACCTTGACCTTCACTTGCTGGCCGTCCTTCAGGTAGTCGTTGATGTCCTTGATACGCTCGTTGGCGATCTCGGAGATGTGCAGCAGACCGTCCTTGCCCGGCAGGATGTTCACGATCGCGCCGAAATCGAGCAGCTTGAGCACAGTGCCTTCGTACACCTGGCCCACTTCGACTTCCAGCGTGATGTTCTCGATACGCTTCTTCGCTTCGGCCATGCCTTCGCTGCTCGTGCTGGCGATGGTGACGACGCCGTCGTCCGAAATGTCGATCGTCGTGCCGGTTTCCTCGGTCAGCGCGCGGATCACCGAACCACCCTTGCCGATCACGTCGCGGATTTTTTCCGGATTGATCTTGATGGTGATCATGCGCGGTGCGAACTCCGACAGTTGCGTGTTCGCGCCCGAGACAGCCGAGGTCATCTTGCCGAGAATGTGCATGCGGCCTTCCTTCGCTTGCGCGAGGGCGACCTGCATGATTTCCTTGGTGATGCCCTGGATCTTGATGTCCATCTGCAGCGCGGTGACGCCTTGCTCGGTACCCGCCACCTTGAAGTCCATGTCACCGAGATGGTCTTCGTCGCCGAGGATGTCGGTCAGCACGGCAAACTTGTTGCCTTCGAGGATCAGACCCATCGCGATGCCCGCGACGTGCGCCTTCATCGGCACGCCGGCGTCCATCAGCGCGAGGCAGCCGCCGCACACCGAAGCCATCGACGAGGAACCGTTCGATTCCGTGATTTCCGACACCACGCGAATCGAGTAGCCGAATTCGTCGGCGCTCGGCAGGCACGCGGCCAGCGCGCGCTTGGCGAGACGGCCGTGACCGATTTCGCGGCGTTTCGGCGAACCGACGCGGCCCGTTTCGCCGGTCGCGAACGGAGGCATGTTGTAGTGAAGCATGAAGCGTTCGCGGTACTCGCCTTCGAGCGCGTCGATGTTCTGCTCGTCGCCCTTCGTGCCGAGCGTCGCGACCACCAGTGCCTGCGTTTCGCCGCGCGTGAACAGGGCCGAACCGTGCGTACGCGGCAGCACGCCGGTACGGATTTCGATCGGGCGCACCGTGCGCGTGTCGCGGCCGTCGATACGCGGCTCGCCGTTCAGGATCTGCGTACGGACGATCTTCGCTTCGATGTCGAACAGCACGTTGCCGACGCTCGCCTTGTCGGCTACCACGATGCCGCTTGCCGAGGCTTCTTCTTCCAGCCGGGCCGACGTCGCCGCGTAGATTTCCTTCAGCTTGGCCGAACGGGCCTGTTTGTCGCGGATCTGATAAGCGGCGAGCAGATCGGCTTGCGCCAGTTCCGTCACGCGTGCGATCAGCGGTTCGTTCTTTGCCGCCGGTTGCCAATCCCATTCCGGCTTGCCGCCTTCACGGACCAGGTCATGAATCGCGTCGATCGCGATCTGCATTTGCTCATGGCCGAACACCACGGCGCCGAGCATCACTTCTTCGGTCAGCTGCTGCGCTTCCGACTCCACCATCAGCACCGCGCGTTCCGTACCGGCGACGATCAGGTCGAGCGCCGATTCCTTCATTTGCGGACGCGTCGGATTCAACACGTATTCGTTGTTGATGTAGGCCACGCGTGCCGCGCCGACCGGGCCGTTGAACGGCAGACCGGAGACGGCGAGCGCCGCCGACGCGCCGATCAGCGCGGGGATGTCGGCGGGAATTTCGGGGTTCAGCGACAGGACGTGGATCACGACCTGGACTTCGTTGTAGAAGCCTTCCGGGAACAGCGGACGCAGCGGGCGGTCGATCAGGCGCGAAATCAGCGTTTCGCCTTCCGACGGACGGCCTTCGCGGCGGAAGAAGCCGCCCGGGATCTTGCCGGCGGCGTAGGTCTTTTCGAGGTAGTCGACGGTCAGCGGGAAGAAGTCCTGGCCCGGCTTGGCGGTCTTGGCACCGACCACGGTGGCCAGCACGACGGTGTCCTCGACATCGACGATCACCGCACCGCTCGCCTGGCGAGCGATTTCGCCCGTCTCGAGGCGAACGTTATGTTGTCCCCACTTAAACTCTTTGACGATCTTATTGAACATAGTCATTGCTTTTCCTCATCGTTACGCCGCGCGGACCAGAAGCGGCGCGGCAACGCCAGGACCGGCGCCGCATGGGAAGAGTAGTGTTATGCCATTCCAGAGAACCACGCCCTACTTCGAGTACGCGCGCGAACCGCTGGAATGACACAAAGCTCCGCCCTGAAGCCCGGCCATGTTTCTCTTTTGCTGCTTTTTTTACTACTTTTTTCCGCTCCCCGCCGCATGAATCAACACGCTGCCGCGGAAAACGGAGGGCGCGCGTCACATGAAGCGCACCGTGCAAAAACAAAATGCCTGCATCAGTGGAACTGACACAGGCATCTTGCTGAACGACCGGCCGATTACTTACGCAGACCCAGCTTTTCGATCAGTGCGCGGTAACGATCCGCGTCCTTACCTTTCAGGTAGTCGAGCAGCTTGCGACGGCGGCTCACCATGCGCAGCAGACCGCGGCGGCTGTGGTGATCTTTCGCGTGTGCCTTGAAGTGAACGGTCAGTTCGTTGATGCGGGTCGTGAGCAGCGCGACCTGAACTTCGGGGGAGCCGGTGTCGTTAGCTGCGCGTGCGAATTGCGCGACGACTTCGGACTTCTTGCTTGTTTCAACTGCGGACATATCGATTTCCTTGAGAACTAGACAGGCGGTCACGGAAGAAAGGCCGTGCCGTGGGTTACCCGTGTGCATTGAAGCCGCTATCACAACGGGACGCGTATTGTAGCACAGCCCCATCAGGCCGCGAACCCCGCTGTGCCGGGCCGGATCATGAACTTTTCGCCGTTGCCGACGAGGGGTTTCACGGACGTTTCATCCTGCAAACGGTCGGCGGCACGGTGCGCTCGGAGGACAACGCGAGCACCGTGCGGAAGCCATAACCGGACCCTTCGTTATCGAAACGCACCCCCGGCTTGCCGGCCTTGTCCATTTCCATCACGTAAAGGGGCTGGATGAGTTGATGGTCGTCCGCGCGCATCCACGATGGATGGAAGCCGTTGTCGAACCTGATCCCTTCGAGCGCGCGAGCGACGGCCGTCGGGTCGGCACTCCCGGCGCGCTTCATGGCGGCGGCCAGGGTTTCGATCATCGACGCCATGCGCAGCACCGGGTAATCGTCCTGCGCCGCCGGGAAACGGGTTCGAAACGCGGCGTACCAGGCGTCCGAGGCCGCGCCGCCAGCGTTCGGATGCCAGTCGGCGACCGCGATCACGTGCCCGACCCCGGCGTCGCCCAGCGCGGCGGGCGCGCCGAGACTATTGCCGTAGAACGTGTAGAACTTCGTATCGAGCCCCTGCTCCCTCGCCGCCTTGACGAGCAGCGTGAGATCGTTGCCCCAATTGCCCGTGACGACCGCGTCCGCCCCGCTCGCGCGGATCTTGGCGATGTACGGCGCGAAGTCCTTCACGCGTCCGATCGGATGGAATTCGTCGCCGACCACCGCGATGTCCGGACGCTTCACCGCCAGCGTCGAACGCGCGAGGCTGCTCACGTCGTGACCGAAGCTGTAATCCTGGTTCAGCAGATAAACCTTCTTCACCGCCTTGTCGCGCTGGATCACGTCGGCCAGCGCGTCCATGCGCATGCCCGCATGCGCGTCGAAGCGAAAGTGCCAGAAACTGCAATTGGCGTTGGTCAACGCGGGGTCGTCGGCGGAATAATTGAGGAACAGTTCGCGGTTGCCCGGCTCGCGGCTGTTGTGCTTGTCGATCGCGCCGATCAGCGCGGCGGCGACAGCCGAACTGTTGCCTTGCATGACGTAGCCGATGCGGCGGTCGGCGGCCGCGCGCAGTTGCGTGAGCGCCTCTTCGGCGCTGCCCTTGCTGTCGAACACCACCAGTTCGAACGGATGCGCGCCGTCGGCGAGCGTCACGCCGCCACGCGCGTTCACCTGTTCGACGCCGTATCGCAGGTTGCGCTCCACCGCGGCGCCCGCGTTCGCGAACGGGCCGGACATGCCTTCGATCAGCGCCAACTGGATCGGCGCCCCCGTGGCCTTGCTCGCCGGGTTGCCCACCGGCTTGCCTGCCGGATTGACCGCGGTTTCGCCCGCTGCATAAGCCGCGGCAGCCACCATCATCGCCGCCAGCGTTGCTGCCGCCCGTTGCCACTTCGCCATCGTGATTGCCCCGCTCGAAAACGTCGAAGCGCGGATCATAGGGCGGGCAAGATGGAATAAGCAAGCCGGCGAATCCGTTATCGTGCCTACCCGCCGGCGGCGAATGACGTGCCGGTCTTTCGCCGCGGCGCGTGTCAAAATAATGCGTCTCGATGATAAAAACCGCCACTAACACGCCATCGGAGGAATCCATGTTCAACCGCCACCACTTCACGGCGGACTCGATCGGAGCGACGGCCGCCGCACGCGTGCGCCGCGCGGCGCTCGTCTGCCTGAGCGCGCTGGCGCTCGCGGGCTGCGCGCAGCCGTGGCAGCAATTTCAGCAAGGAGCGGACGCATCGACCATCGTCGCCCGTCTCGGTCCGCCGCGCGAGAGCTACGACTTGCCGAACGGCGGCAAACGGCTCATGTGGCCCACGCAGCCGATGGGCGAAACCACCACCGCCGCCGACATCGACGCCACGGGCAAGATCGTCAGCGTGCGCCAGGTGCTGCAGCCCAACGAGTTCTATCGCGCGGAAATCGGCAAGTGGACCAAGAGCGACGTGCTGGTGAACTTCGGCCGCCCGGTCGAAACCGCCTACTTCCCGCTCATGAAGCGCGAGGTCTGGACCTACCGCTATCTGGAAGACAATGTCTGGTACATGATGTACAGCTTTTATTTCGACGACCAGGGCATCGTGCGGCTCACGCAGAAAACGCCGGATCCGTTGCACGATCCTAATCGCCGCAATCTTTTTTGAACCTGCGTTTCAAGCCACTTTGACGCGCTGCGCATCTTTGTGCGAATGCCGCCTCCCCAGGCGGCATTTTTTTATTCGCCGCGCATCGCAACGAATTTTTTTCGCGCACAGAGGATTATTTTTTTGATAGAAAGGCTTTCGTAAGCATTGAATCGGTGGCAGTCCAGTCCCGGCATTGCCCGGGCGCAACCGCGGACTCGCCCTCGAATCGATGCGCCCCACTTACGGAGCCGCTAACCGATGAACCGTCCCAAACGCCTGCTGGTCGCCAACGTCGCATGGGCGCATGAAACCGCCGCGCGCAACCCTCAGTTTTTCCGTGATCTGGTGCAAGGCCAGAATCCGCACGTGCTGTGGATCGGCTGCTCGGACAGCCGCGTGCCCGCCGAAACCATCACCCACTGCGAACCGGGCGACCTGTTCGTCCACCGCAACATCGCCAATCTCTTCGATCCCGACGACGACAACTCCGGAAGCGTCCTCGAATACGCCGTGCGCGTCCTCAAGGTCGGCCACGTGATCGTCTGCGGACACTACGGATGCGGCGGCGTGCGCGCCTCGCTGCTGCCGCCGGAGCCGAGCCTGCCGCATGTGAACCGGCGCATCGCGCCGCTGTGCGCGCTCGCGAGGACGCATCGCGAGGAACTGGATGCGCACCCCAGCGAGCGCGAGCGTGTCGACCGCCTCGCGGAACTGAACGTGCTCGAACAGGTACGCCAGTTGCGCGCGAGCCCGATCGTGCAGCAAGCCGACCCCGCGCCGCTCGTGCACGGCTGGATCTTCGCGCTGGAGGACGGCCGCATCAAGGTGCTCACATCCGGCTACGAAGCCGACGATGCGATGACCTGCACGACAGCCGCGCATAGCGCCGCGTAATCCGCGGAGTTCACCGCCTTTTCCGCACCGGTGCCGCCCCCGATCCAAGGGGCGCGCCGGGCTCTACCCCATTACCGCACGGACACCATGAACCTTCGAGCTTTCTTCTCTACGTTTCAGCGCGACCTGCTTGCGGGCATCGTCGTATTTTTCGTGGCGCTGCCGCTGTGCCTCGGCATCGCCAATGCGTCGGGCGTCGAGCCGTTCGCCGGGCTCGTATCGGGCATCGTCGGCGGGCTGGTGGTCGCCGTACTGAGCGGCTCGCGCCTGAGCGTGAGCGGACCGGCTGCGGGCCTCGTCGTGATCGTCGTCGACGGCATCGCGCAGCTCGGCAGCTTCCCCGCTTTCCTCGCCGCGGTGCTGCTCTCCGGCATGATCCAGTTCGGCTTCGGCATGCTCAAGGCCGGCCGGTTTGCCGCGTATGTGCCGTCGCCGGTCATCAAGGGCATGCTCGCGGCGATCGGCATATTGCTGATCATCAAGCAGTTTCCGCTTGCGCTCGGCCTCTTCGGCACCTCCGCTGCTGCCGGCTCCCCAGCGGCGGCAGCGGTGGCCCCCGGCACGATGATGACGCCGTTCGGCACGATCTCGCTCGCGGCGTGCTTCATCACGTTGCTGTCGCTGGCGATTCTGGTCGGCTGGGAAACGCGTGCAATGCGCCGCTTCGCCGTGGTGCGCCTCGTGCCCGCGCCGCTCGCGGTGGTGCTGCTCGGCATCGGCGCGACCTTGCTGCTCGGCCTGCTGGCGCCGTCGCTCGCGCCGCCCGCCGAACATCGCGTCGCGCTGCCGCCGCTGGAATCGTTCGCCGCATTGCAGGTCGCGCTCGAATGGGCGGACTTCGGCCCGCATTTCGCGCAACTCGTCAATCCCGATGTTTGGCGTGTCGCCATCACGTTGGCGATCGTCGCGAGTCTCGAAACCCTGTTGAGCCTCGAAGCCGTCGAACAGATCGATCCCGAGCGACAGCCGGCCGCGCCGGATCGCGAACTGAAGGCGCAAGGCGTGGGCAATCTGATCGCCGGCGCAATCGGCGGCTTGCCGATCACCGCGGTGATCGTGCGCAGTTCGGCCAACGTGTATGCGGGTGCGCAAAGCCGGCTTTCGGCGATCATCCACGGCGTGTTGCTGCTCGTCAGCGTGTTTGCGCTCACCAGCGTCATCAACCTGATTCCGCTGGCCTGCCTCGCGGCGATCCTGATCTTCACGGGACTGAAGCTCGCCAAGCCGTCGCTGTTCGTCGCCATCGCGAAGCAAGGCTTTGCGCCGTTCGTGCCGTTCATCGTGACGCTGGCCGGCGTGCTCATGACCGATCTGCTGATCGGTATCGTGCTCGGCGTGCTGTGCAGCGTGCTGCTCGCGCTGTACGCGAACCTGCGCAGCCCGATCGTGCTCGCGCAGCACGGCGATCACTATTTGCTGACCTTCCGCAAGGACGTGTCGTTTCTCGCCAAGGTGCCGCTCAAGCACTATCTGCAGCAGATTCCCGATGGCGCGACCCTGATCGTCGACGCGACGCGCGCTGACTTCGTCGATCACGATGTGCGCGAGTTGCTCGACACGTTCGCTGAAGAAGCGCCGCCGCGCGGAATCGCCGTGGAAGTGCGGCATCAGGTGCGGACGCAGGCACGCGCGGCGCGCGGGTGGTCGATGCGGCGAGCAGCGACGGAGTAACGCGCGCGACGTCCGCCTTCAAGTGAAAAAGCCCCGCGCCTGTTTGACGGCGCGGGGCTTTGACTAATACGGATCGGAAACCACGCGATCCACACGCGGCCCTCAGATCACTCCGAGCGTTGCGGATTCAGTTTATCCACGTTCGAATACAGTTTGTTGAGTGCCGAGATATACGCCTTCGCGGAAGCCGCGACGATATCCGGATCCGTACCCACGCCGTTGACGATGCGTCCGCTCTTCGACAGGCGCACGGTCACTTCGCCTTGCGCCTGCGTGCCGGTGGTGATCGCGTTCACCGAGTACAGCAGCAACTCGGAACCGCTGCCCACTTCCGTTTCGATCGCATTGAGCGTGGCGTCCACCGGACCGTTGCCGCGCGCCTCGCCGGTGACTTCCTTGCCTTCCACCGAAAAGACGATCTTCGCGTGCGGCTGCTCACCAGTTTCCGAATGCTGCGACAGCGACAGGAACTTGTAGTGCTCCTTTTCCTGTGCTTCGGCGGACTCTTCGGTCACGATCGCGATGATGTCCTCGTCGAAGATTTCCGACTTGCGGTCGGCCAGTTCCTTGAAACGCGCGAACGCCGTGTTCAATTCGCCTTCGCTGTCGAGCGCGATGCCCAGTTCCTGCAAGCGCTGCTTGAACGCATTGCGGCCCGACAGCTTGCCGAGCACGATCTTGTTCGCGCTCCAGCCCACGTCTTCGGCACGCATGATTTCGTACGTGTCGCGCGCCTTCAGCACGCCGTCCTGATGGATGCCCGAAGCATGCGCGAACGCATTCGCTCCGACCACGGCCTTGTTCGGCTGCACGACGAAACCCGTGATCTGCGACACCAGCTTCGAGGCCGGCACGATCTGCGTCGTATCGAGACCGAGTTCGAGGCCGAAATAATCCTTGCGCGTTTTCACCGCCATCACGATTTCCTCGAGCGACGTGTTGCCCGCGCGCTCGCCGAGACCGTTGATCGTGCATTCCACCTGACGCGCGCCGCCGATCTTCACGCCGGCCAGCGAGTTCGCCACCGCCATGCCGAGGTCGTTATGGCAATGCACCGAGAACACAGCCTTATGCGAGTTCGGAATGCGTTCGCGCAGCGTCTTGACGAGCTGGCCGTACAGTTCCGGCACGCCATAGCCGACCGTATCCGCGATGTTGATGGTGGTTGCGCCTTCGGCGATCACCGCTTCTAGCACCCGGCACAGGAAGTCCATGTCGGAGCGGCTGCCGTCTTCCGGCGAGAACTCGACGTCGTCCGTGAACTTGCGGGCGAAACGCACCGCCAGCTTCGCCTGTTCGAACACCTGGTCCGGCGTCATGCGCAGCTTCTTTTCCATGTGCAGCGGCGACGTTGCGATGAACGTGTGGATGCGGAAACGATCGGCGGGCTTGAGCGCGTCGGCGGCGCGCTGAATGTCCTTGTCGTTCGCCCGTGCGAGCGAACAGATCGTGCTGTCCTTGATGAGGCCGGCGATCGTGTGGATCGAATCGAAGTCGCCGTTCGAACTGGCCGCGAAGCCCGCTTCGATCACGTCCACTTTCATCCGTTCCAGTTGCTTCGCGATCCGGATTTTTTCTTCCTTCGTCATCGACGCGCCGGGCGATTGTTCGCCGTCGCGCAAGGTCGTGTCGAATATGATCAGTTTGTCGGACATCTCTGGGCTCCTCGGGAGTCGTTCAATTGTGGGAATGGAAGAGTGGAATCTGGCGTTTGCGCCACCGCTGGCGACGCTTGTATCGCGGACGAGGCGGACGGAAGGCGAAAAACGATCAGCGTGAAAAACGCGCCGGCTTTAGCGCGCCTCGCCGGGGGTCGCCGCCGTTCAGTGCGGTTGGCATTGCAGGACTCGCGTTTCGATCGAGCGGGGAGCGTGAACGCATCATCCAACGACTATAGCGGCATTCCAACCACCGTGCAATTGGCGTCATACCCGCGTCCAGACGGCGCTGGAGGCGGACTCGGAGGCAGGCTCGAACCAACGAAAACGGCGGCTCGAAGGCCGCCGTTGTTTCATCTGCCGATCAGCTTGCCGACACGCGCAAGACCGCGCGCGCCGACCTGACCTCACCTAATCCCCCGTTACCGAGCGGGCGGGATTCCCTCTGCCGCGCAGCGCCTGATAGCCCCAAAACACATAGCCCGACAGACCGTACAGCACGAACAGGCCGAACAGCATCAGCGGCGGGTCGGACGACACCAGCACGAACGCGACCACCACCAGCAGGATCACGCCGAACGGCACGCGATGCCGCACGTCGAGCGCCTTGCCGCTGTAGAACGGCGCGTTCGACACCATCGTCACGCCGGCATAAATGGTGAGCACGAACGCCACCCACGGCAGCCACACGAGCTTGAGCGGCACGCGGTTATCGGTGGCGAGCCACACGAAACCGGCGATCAGCGCGGCGGCCGCCGGGCTCGGCATGCCCTGGAAGAAACGCTTGTCGACCACGCCGATGTTCGTGTTGAAGCGCGCGAGACGCAGCGCCGCGCCCGCGCAATAAACGAACGCCGCGAGCCAGCCCCAGCGGCCCAGATCCTTCAGCACCCACTCGTACATCACGAGCGCGGGCGCGACACCGAACGACACCATGTCCGACAGGCTGTCGAACTGCTCGCCAAAGGCGCTTTGCGTATGCGTCATGCGGGCAACGCGCCCGTCCATGCCGTCGAGCACCATCGCCACGAAGATCGCGATGGCCGCGACTTCGAAGCGCACGTTCATTGCCTGCACCACGGCAAAGAAACCGCAGAAAAGCGCCGCCGTGGTAAACGCGTTCGGCAGCAGATAAATGCCGCGCTTTCTCAGGAACTGCTGACGCTGCGCGCGCCGGCTTTCGACCACCGGCGACTCCGCCACGATCGGCTTGTTGCGGCGAAACGGGCGCGGCAGCGGTCCACTGCTGCGCGGGCGACGCGGTTTGAATGCGGCCATTCGGAAACCTCCTGGGTGCCGCTTAGAGTTCAGCGAGAATCGTGGACGACGCCGAAACCTTCTCGCCGATCGACACTCGCGGGCGGCTGCCGACCGGCAGATACACGTCGACACGCGAGCCGAAACGGATGAACCCGTACCGTTGACCACGCGTGAGCGGCTCACCCGCCCGTACGTAGCAAAGAATGCGCCGCGCGATCAACCCGGCGATCTGCACCGATGTAACCGTCTGGCCGCCGGCCATTTCGATCACCACCGCGTTGCGCTCGTTTTCGACCGACGCCTTATCTACCGCGGCATTCAGATACGCGCCGGGGAAATATTCGACCTTGGAGATCGCGCCGTCCACCGGCGAGCGTTGCGAGTGAACGTTGAAAACGTTCATGAACACGCTGATCTTCAGCGCTTCGCGGTTCGCATAGGGATCGTGCGCGGTTTCCACCGCGACGATGCGGCCGTCCGCCGGGCACAGCACGGCATTCGCCTGGGTGGGGATCGGACGCGCCGGATCGCGGAAGAACTGCACGACGAAGATCAGAATCAGCCAGAAGAGCCACGCAATGCCGAACCCCGCGAACGCGTGAACCAGTAAGGCGACAACGGCCGCGATGGCGATGAACGGCCAGCCTTCTCGCGCGATGATCGGATGAGGGTAATTCATGGATGGCTTCTGTGTTTTTGGAGGGTAGCCCCCCTTCCTCACGGAAGAGGAGCCCCCTAAGAACCGTACGTGCGAGTTTCCCCGCATACGGCTCAAATCTACAAACAAAGCCCGGGGTTAGTCCCGGGCCGGCTTAGTTACTGCAATTTTACCTGCGTGCACTTGCCGGTGGCAGTCCGGGTGAAGCAAAACCCTGTTCGAAAGAGCATCCGATCCACCATGCATCCGATACTCCAGATGATGGTCATGCCAACCGGTTTCCTTCGTCAGAGCGCATCCACAGTGCGCACACAACCCGCGCTGTGACATGTACAACGAGACCCATTGTCGCCGGTGTCGCATCGAATGTTCCATGCGTGCCTCGCGCAACTGCTCGCCGTATTGCTCCCACTCTGGATCAAATGGGTTGAACGCCCCTTTGACCTTTCTGTGTCGCCTGATTTCAGTACCGCTGATCTGGTACAGCTCAAGTAACCCCTTTCCCGCCTCACGAACCACTGGAACAGCAAACACCCAGTGTCGGCTGCCCTCTGAGTGAAAGTACTTCTTTCTCACCCAGTCGGCACTCTTGCTCGGATGCCGCCTCTTCGACCACCGCCAGAGTCTTCGGAAAATCAAAGACTCCATGCGGCTGTACGCCTCTTTGGCTACTACGGGACTGTGATACCGCGCCCAGCCTCGTAGCATCGGGTTCAGCAACCGAATCAGACTCGCCTGCTTCACCGTCTTGTTACCGCTGATCGTTTCCGCCACCTTGCGATAGAACGCTTGCGCGCTCTTTTTGCTCGGCTTGATGAGTAGCGTTCCCGAGTACCTTCGGAAATTCCACCCAAGGAAATCAAAGCCTGTGTCAATGTGCGTGATCCGTGTTTTCTCCTCGGAGAGTTGCAATCCTCTAACGGCAAGGAATGCTTCCACCCAAGGCCGAACTTCCTGCTCCAGCACCTCTTGCGAGTCACCGGTAATCACGAAGTCATCCGCGTACCGCACCACATTCACTTTCAGCTTCTTCGCCTTTGCGATCCCGAATTTCGCACCGAGGTGCGCGATCAGTTCACGCTCCAGCCCGTTCAACGTCACGTTCGCCAGCGTCGGGGAGATGATCCCTCCCTGCGGCGTACCAGCCTCAGTCGCCTGTAGCTGACCTTCATAAATCAGGCCAGCCTTCAGCCACTTCCGGAGGATCTCCTTGTCCATAGGGACATGGTTCTCCAGCCATTCATGGTTGATGTGGTCAAAGCAGCCTTTGATATCCGCCTCCAGTACCCATCGGGCTGAGCCCTTTTGGGACATGGCGACGAAAATCTGCGACATGGCGTCAGCCGTCGAGCGGTTCAACCTGAACCCATACGAGTTCAGGTCGCTCGTCGATTCCGACACCGGCTCCAGAGCCAGCAGATACAGAGCTTGCATCGCCCTGTCTCGCATGGTTGGAATGCCCAGAGGGCGTTCTTTTCCATTGGCCTTGGGGATAAAGACTCTCCGTAATGGCAGAGGCTTATATCCGCGCCGCTTCAACCGGCCGATGGCTTCCCATCGGCTCTCAGGCGAATCCCACAGTTCACGATCGACTCCCGCCGTTCGCGCACCCTGGTTCTGCGTAACACGTCGTACCGCATACAGCTTCGCGGACAACGTGCGGGTCAGCATCCGTTGCAGGGCTTTCACCCTGCGCCAGTCACTTTCCCGCGTCGCCTTCGCAATTCGTATCTGCATCCCTCTCACGTTCCGTTCAACCCGTCGCCAATCTACGGCGTACCAGTTGTCCGGCGCGTGGGAAAGCGCAGATCCAGTCTTTCGGCCAGATACTTTCATGCTGCTCTCCTACTCGAAGAAGTGAATTCCGAGCGAAGAACAGATCATCCCTTGCGGGAGCGATCTGCTCCCGCAAGGGGGTAAACAACAAGCACTGACGACTAAGAAGCCGCCAGCAATCACCAGTTCCAGCTAAAGGTCAGTCAGCCGTCTTGCGACGGTAGACCAGACGGAAGTCTGCCCGCTTTCGCGTGAGGTGATGTCTCAACCCCTATCCGGACCATTACAGCCCGGCCTTCGCTTTTTCCGTCGTCCTCTACCTGCACAATTAACAGCGTTCCTCACGGTCCGCCTGCCAGCCTTACTGCGCCGGCAACCATACAGGCTTACCACGTTCCCGGCATGTCACACGACCGACTTAGGTTCTGCCTATTCCCCGGCGGTCCGAAGACGACGTAGCCCGAATTTACAGCGAGCTATCCGACCGCACACCTTTTTGGTTGATGCCTACCAGCAGCTTTGGCACCGTCCTACTTACGAGGTTTATCAGCAGTTCACTTACGTTAACCGTATCAGCCAGCCTAGCCCCTCAACCCCGTTGCTGCTGGGAGTCTCCAGATGGTCGTTTCACAACCACCATCCGCCCGAACTTCCGGGGGGTACATTGTTAGAAGAGCTTCACACCTCACCGTTGCCAGTGACGCATGTCTTCCTAGGCTACTGCTGGTCGTACAGCAGGTTCACTACCCTCGCCATGCAGCCAGCGAGGCCGAACAATGACACGCCGAGCTTTCGCTCGTATCGTTTAGCGACTCCGTTGCCCGAAGGCGCGGGAATTGCAAACATCACCCCGCCCGGTCGGCGGAGATGAAGCCGCTGACTGGGCGGGACCTGACGGTAATCAGGTCAATGCAATACGGTTGACGACAGACTGCACCGTGTCCCGTGTTCACTACCAAGGTGTGCCCATAAGGACACATCTACGCTTAAAGTGCAGCTCACAAGGGAGCCGCCTGCGGAGGGCATGGTGAGTCCAGCCAAGACCTTCCTCAATAACCCTCTAGTCGATGCCCCGTAACGTGGGGCTGACGGACACGAGCGTGCGTGTCGCACGTAAAACCGTAGGATAGCAAAAGCCGTCCAGGGTTCAGCACCCTTGGACGGCTTTTTGATGTGTCCGGCTTGCGGCGCTGCGCCGCAACGGACAAAAGCGACAACCGGCTTAGTTCTTCGACTGATCGACCAGCTTGTTCTTCGCGATCCACGGCATCATCGCGCGCAGCTTCGAACCGACCTGCTCGATCTGATGCTCGGCCGTCAGACGGCGGCGCGATTGCAGCGTCGGCGCGCCGGCCTTGTTTTCGAGGATGAAGCTCTTGGCATATTCGCCGGTCTGGATGTCGGTCAGCACGGCCTTCATCGCCTTCTTCGTTTCAGCCGTCACGATACGCGGACCCGTCACGTATTCGCCATATTCGGCGTTGTTCGAGATCGAGTAGTTCATGTTGGCGATGCCGCCTTCGTAGATCAGGTCGACGATCAGCTTCAGTTCGTGCAGGCACTCGAAGTACGCCATTTCCGGCGCATAGCCCGCTTCAACCAGCGTTTCGAAGCCGGCCTTGATCAGGTCGACCGTACCGCCGCACAGCACGGCTTGCTCGCCGAACAGATCGGTTTCCGTTTCTTCGCGGAAATTCGTTTCGATGATGCCGGCACGGCCGCCGCCGTTCGCCGCTGCGTACGACAATGCGATGTCACGTGCCGCGCCCGACTTGTCTTGCGCAACCGCGATCAGGTGGGGCACGCCGCCGCCTTGCGAGTAGGTGCCGCGAACCGTGTGGCCCGGCGCCTTCGGCGCGATCATGATCACGTCGAGGTCGGCACGCGGAATCACTTGACCGTAGTGCACGTTGAAGCCGTGCGCGAAAGCCAGCGCAGCGCCCTGCTTGATGTTGGCGTGCACTTCCTTCGCATAGACTTCGGCGATCTGCTCGTCCGGCAGCAGCATCATGACGACGTCCGCGCCCTTGACGGCTTCCGCCACTTCCTTCACTTGCAGGCCGGCGTTCTCCGCCTTGCTCCACGATGCGCCGCCCTTGCGCAGACCGACCGTCACCTTGACGCCGCTTTCGCTCAGGTTCAGCGCGTGCGCATGGCCTTGCGAGCCATAGCCGATGATGGTGACTTGCTTGCCCTTGATGAGGGAGAGGTCGGCGTCCTTGTCGTAGAAAACTTTCATGTCGGTTCCTTGGCTAGATTCGATGATTCAGTGAAATTCAAATACCGCGAATGTTGTGTTGCTTTGGCCGGGTTCATGCAGGCACGGCCCGGCCTGTGGATCGAGACGGTATGAACGCTCGCGCGTCATACCTTCAGAATGCGCTCGCCGCGGCCAATGCCCGAACTGCCCGTGCGGACCGTTTCGAGAATCGCCGTGGAGTCGAGCCCTTCGATGAAGGCATCGAGCTTGTCGCTCGCGCCCGTCAGTTCGATCGTGTAGGTCTTTTCGGTGACGTCGATAATGCGGCCGCGGAAAATATCCGACATCCGCTTCATCTCCTCACGCTCCTTGCCGACCGCCCTCACCTTGATCAACATCAGCTCGCGCTCGATGTGGGCGCCCTCGGTAAGGTCGACCACTTTCACCACCTCGATCAGGCGGTTCAGATGCTTCGTGATCTGTTCGATCACGTCGTCCGAGCCAATGGAGACGATGGTCATGCGCGACAGCGAATGGTCTTCAGTCGGAGCCACCGTCAAGGTTTCAATGTTGTAGCCGCGTGCCGAGAAGAGACCGACCACGCGTGACAACGCGCCCGGTTCGTTTTCCAGCAGGACGGAAATGATGTGTCTCATGTTTCGCTTCTTCCAGATGTTTTGTCGATGTATGCGAGCCGTTCGCGCCGCTTCGTCCGCGTTTGCCTTTCGTGAAGGCGGGCATGACGAAGCCGGCGTCGGAAACGCTCGTTATAGATCTTCCGAACCCATGAGCATCTCGGTGATGCCCTTGCCGGCCTGAACCATCGGCCAGACGTTTTCGGTCGGATCGGTCTGGAAGTCGAGAAACACCGTGCGATCTTTCAGGCGCAGCGCTTCCTTCAGCGCCGGTTCCACGTCCGCCGTGCGTTCGATACGCATGCCGACGTGGCCGTAAGCCTCGGCGAGCTTGACGAAATCCGGCAGCGCATCCATGTACGAATGCGAGTAGCGCTTGCTGTATTCGATCTGCTGCCACTGGCGCACCATGCCCAGATAGCGGTTGTTCAGCGAAATGATCTTCACAGGCGTCTCGTACTGCTTGCAGGTCGAGAGCTCCTGAATGCACATCTGGATCGAGCCTTCGCCCGTGATGCAGAGCACGTCGTCGTCCGGGTGCGCCATCTTCACGCCCATCGCCGCCGGCAGGCCGAAGCCCATCGTGCCGAGACCACCGGAATTGATCCAGCGGCGCGGCTTGTTGAAGCGATAGAACTGCGCGGCCCACATCTGGTGCTGGCCGACGTCGGAACACACGAAGGCATTGCCGTCGGTCAGCTCCCAAGCCTTTTCCACCACGTACTGCGGCTTGATGATGTCGCTCTTGCGGTCGAACTTCAGGCAGTCTTTTGCGCGCCAGGCTTCGATGTCCTTCCACCAGTCGGCGAGCGCCGCGGTGTCGGGGCCGTGCTCGGCCGTTTGCAACTGCTCGATCAGCTCCTTCAGCACTTCCTTCACGTCGCCGACGATCGGAATGTCGACCTTGACGCGCTTGGAGATGGAGGAAGGATCGATGTCGATATGGATGATCTTGCGCGGACGCGAAGCGAAGTGCGCCGGGTCGCCGATCACGCGGTCGTCGAAGCGCGCGCCGATCGCGATCAGCACGTCGCAGTGCTGCATCGCCATGTTGGCTTCGTAGGTGCCGTGCATGCCGAGCATGCCGAGGAACTTCTTGTCGCTCGCGCGGTAGCCGCCCAAGCCCATCAGCGTGTTCGTGACGGGGTAGCCGAGCAGATCGGCGAACTGGTTCAGCTCACGCGACGCGTCCGCGAGGATGATGCCGCCGCCGGTGTAGATGTACGGGCGCTTCGCCGACAGCAGCAAGGCGACCGCCTTGCGGATCTGGCCGGAATGGCCCTTCGTGACCGGGTTGTAGGAACGCAGCGACACGCTCTTGAGCGGCTCGTATTGGCAAGGCGTTTTCGACACGTCTTTCGGAATGTCGATCAGCACCGGGCCGGGCCGGCCGGTACGGGCAATGAAGAAAGCTTTCTTGACGGTGGCCGCGAGATCGCGCACGTCCTTCACGAGGAAGTTGTGCTTCACGCAGGGACGCGTGATGCCGACCGTATCGCACTCCTGGAACGCGTCCTGGCCGATCGCCCCAGTCGGCACCTGGCCGCTGATCACGACCATCGGGATCGAATCCATGTAGGCGGTGGCGATGCCGGTCACCGCATTGGTGACGCCGGGGCCGGAGGTCACGAGGCACACACCGACCTTGCCGGTGGAACGCGCATAAGCGTCGGCGGCGTGAACCGCGGCCTGCTCGTGACGCACGAGAACGTGCTGGAACTTGTCCTGCTTGTAGAGCTCGTCGTAAATGTAGAGTACCGAGCCGCCGGGATAGCCCCAGATGAATTCGACGTCTTCGTCGGCCAGTGCCTTCATGAGCACGGTGGCGCCGATAGAGCCGGCTTCGGGATGGGGGGTCGTATCCGACGTGGAGAATTCCGCGCTGGGCATATTCATTTATTCACCTTTCGAATTTTCGGCAAAAAATTGATCGGGTGCTCTCTGCCGGGCTTGTGGCTCGGGTTCAAGCGGCGCGTCCAGTTGACAGGTGAGCTTCTTGGGCCACACCTCAATTGAGACAAGTCACTTATGTTGCGAACCAGCGAAGATATCTGCTGACGCCCGCGCGGTCAAGCAAATATTGCCGCAGCGTCCTGTCCCCAGTCCCGATATTGACCGGCGCGCTGTTATAGAGATGCAAGGTCGATCACGTTTCGCCCCGGCCGGCGCAAAAATTTGTTAGCATCCGCGAGTTTTACGACATTTTTCGACCGATTACGCGCACGCTCGCTGCGCCGACCCCCAACGGATGGCATCAGACAAGGAACTCGCCGATTTTCTGGCGGGCGTCGAAAGGCGCGCATTCAAGCAGACGGTCTACGCCGTGCGGGACGACGACGCCTCGCTCGATATCGTGCAAGACGCGATGATCAAGCTCGCCGAAAAATACGGCGACCGCCCGGCCGCCGAATTGCCGCTTCTGTTTCAGCGTATTCTGCAGAATGCGATGCACGACTATTTCCGTCGTGCCAAAGTGCGCAATACTTGGGTTAGTCTGTTTTCCTCGCTCGGCAACGCCGACGACGACGAATTCGACCCGCTCGAAACCTTCGAGGCCCAGCAAGGTTCGGCGGGCGCCGAGAGCAACGAACAGAAACTCGAACGCGAACAGGTCTTGCAGTCGATCGACGACGAGATCCAAAAGTTACCGGCACGTCAACGGGAGGCGTTTCTCATGCGTTATTGGGAAGATATGGATGTCGCCGAGACTGCCGCCGCGATGGGCTGCTCCGAAGGCAGTGTGAAAACGCACTGCTCGCGGGCCACCCACACGCTGGCGCAAGCGCTCAAGGCCAAAGGAATCACGCTATGAGCTCCCTCGAAACCAAAGAACTCGAGTTCGCCCGCCAGGTGCGCCGCGCGCTCGACGAAAACGCCGCCCGCATTCCGTCCGCCACCGTCGATCGACTCGCCGCGGCGCGCCATGCCGCGCTCGCCCGCAAGAAGCCCGAAACCGTGAGCGCGCCGGTGCTCGTGCCCGCCTTCGCCGGCGCGGGCATGCCGCAGCTCGACACCCCGCAGCGCCGCCGTTCGCCGCTGCGCCGCTTCGCGCTCGCGTGGCCGCTCGCCGCGCTGGTGGCGAGCCTCATCGGCATCGCCTACTGGGAAGACCAGCAGCGCACCGCCGAACTCGCCGATATCGATGCCGCCATGCTTAGCGACGACCTGCCGCTCAATGCCTATCTCGACCACGGCTTCAACGCGTACCTTTCACGCGCCCACTGAGCGGGAGATTTTTCGGGTGAGTTACAAGCGCGGCCTGGCCGTTGTTTTCGGATGCGCGATCGCGGCCCTGGTGTCGTTTGCCGCGACGTATCCGCGCTTTTACCCGGCCCCGTCGACCGCCAGCGCGCCTGCCGCCGCCGGCGGCAACGCCACCGCCAAGACCCGCGCGCCCACGCTCGCCGTCGAATTGCCCAGCCTGCCGGGCAGCAATAGCCCGATGGCGTGGACGCGCCTCAGTTCCGCCGAACATATCGCACTGGCGCCGTTCGAGTCCCAATGGGATTCCTTCAGCGACGAACGCAAGCGCAAATGGCTCAAGATCGCGTCGCGTTACCCAAAAATGTCGCCGGAAGCGCAAAAACGCCTGCATGAGCGCATGGCCGAATGGGTCCGCATGACGCCCGATCAGCGGCGCGTCGCTCGCGAGAATTACCAGGTGTCGAAGGAATTGCCGCGCGAAGCTCGTCAGAACGCGTGGAAGACCTATCAGGAACTGTCCGAGGACCAGAAGGCCCGCCTCGCCGCCAGCGAGCGCAGGCGCCGGCCCAGCGTGGTCAGCGCGCCGCCTTCGGGCAAGAGCGAGATCAAGGGGCTCGACCGGCTCGTGATCGCCCGCGAGCATGGCGCGAGCGGCGCGGCGGCAGCGAGCGCCGCGGCCGCCGCGTCGTTGCCGAGTCCGACCCTCACGCCGGCGATTCCGGCCGCGGGCAGTTTCGTGCCCGCCACGCCGCTGCCGGTTTCGCCGGCCGAAGCGCCGTCGATCTTCAACGGCTCCTGAGCCGCGCCCGACCGTGTCGCAGCCGCTCGCGAGTTCGTCCTTGCCCGCCGGGTCGTCCGGCACCGTTCCCACCGTTCGCCGGCGCCTCGCGGCGCTCCTCTACGAAGCAATGCTCCTGTTCGGCGTGGTGTTCATCGCCGGCTATCTGTTCAGCACGCTGACGCAGCAGCGCAACGGCTTGGCCCACCACAATCTTCTCGCGGCATGGATCGGGCTCGTGGTCGGGCTGTACTTCGTCTGGTTCTGGACCCACAGCGGTCAGACGCTGCCGATGAAAACCTGGCGCCTGCGCGTCGTCGCCGCTAACGGCGCACCGCTTTCCACCGCACGCGCGATCGTCCGCTACCTGCTGGCGTGGCTGTGGTTCCTGCCGCCGCTCGCGCTGCATCCGCTGCTCGGGCTCCGCGTGCCGCAAACGCTGGCGGTCGCCGCGGTGTGGTTCGTCCTGTGGGCCGCCACCGGCCGCTTCGGCGCGCAGCGTCAATTCCTGCACGATCGCCTCGCCGGCACGCGTGTGGTCAGCGTCGCGCGCTGAGCACGCGCCTCGCCTCGCTCCACCATTCACACCACCTCCCCGCTCTCAGCGCGGTAATAAGAACTTCTCGTGACTGTCACGGCAGGGTCACGCGCAACTGGCGCAATACGGGCACCGCAACTCGACGCGTGAGCCATGGACCCCAAAACGTCCGCGACGTCCCTGTTCCGCCAGACCGGCCCGAGCGTCGACCCCGTCGCGTTCCGCCCGGAACCCAATGTCGGTCACGGCTTGCCGCTGCCCGTGGCGTCGCTGCCGCACGACGCGCATGCCGGCCATCACGATGAAGAGCACGCCGAGCCGCATCGTTACCGCACCATCTGGCTCTCCGACATCCACCTCGGCTCGAGCGGCTGCCAGGCGCCCTATCTGCTCGACTTTCTGCGCCATAACGAGTCGGAGTATCTGTACCTCGTCGGCGACATCATCGACGGCTGGCAGTTGAAGAAAGGCTGGTACTGGCCGCAGGCGCACAACGACGTCGTGCAGAAGGTGCTGCGCAAGGCGCGCAAGGGCACCCAGGTCATCTACGTGCCCGGCAACCACGACGAAGCCGCGCGCCAGTTCTGCGACCTCGCGTTCGGCGACATCCACGTGCGCGGCGAGGCGTTTCACACCACGCTCGCCGGCAAGCGCCTGTGGATCGTGCACGGCGATCTGTTCGACGGCGTGATCCAGCACGCCAAGTGGCTCGCGTATCTCGGCGACACGCTCTACACGATGATCCTGATCCTGAACCGCTGGTTCAACCGGATCCGCAGCCGGCTCGGTTTTCCGTACTGGTCGCTGTCGCAGTACCTGAAGCATCAGGTGAAGAACGCGGTGAATTTCATCTCGTCGTTCGAGCGGGTCATGACCGACGAAGCACGCCGCCGCGGCTGCGACGGCGTGGTCTGCGGACACATTCACAAGGCCGAGATACGCGACATCGACGGCGTGCTGTATTGCAACGACGGCGACTGGGTCGAAAGTCTGTCGGCGCTCGTCGAGACGTATGAAGGCGAACTCAAGGTGATCTACTGGACCGTGATGCGCGCGCCGGAAGTGCGCGCGCAAAAGGCCCAGGCGACCGCGTAGTCCCTCTTAACTTCCAAGGGCGCAAACCGATGAAGATCATGATCGTCACCGACGCATGGGAACCGCAGGTCAATGGCGTCGTGCGCACGCTGAAGAACACCACGCGCGAACTCAGCGCGCTCGGGCACCGCGTCGATCTGCTCACGCCGCTCGAATTCCGGACGATTCCGTGCCCGACCTATCCTGAGATTCGCCTCTCGCTGCTGCCGCGCCGCAAGATTCGCCAGCGTATCGACGAATTCGCGCCCGACGCGCTGCACATCGCCACCGAAGGTCCGCTCGGCATGGCCGCACGCGCGTATGCGATCCAGCACAAGCTGCCGTTCACGACCGCCTATCACACGCGCTTTCCCGAGTACGTGCAGGCGCGCTTCGGCATTCCGCTCGCCGCGACCTACAAGTTCCTGCACTGGTTTCACAAGCCCTCGCTCGCCGTGATGGCGCCCACGCCCGTCGTGAAGCAGGACCTCGAGAAATTCGGCTTCACGAATGTCGTGCTGTGGACGCGCGGCGTCGATCTCGACATCTTTCACCCGATGGACTCGAAGGTGCTCAACACCGCTCGGCCGATCTTTCTGTATGTGGGACGCGTGGCGGTCGAGAAAAACGTCGAGGCGTTTCTGAAGCTCGATCTGCCCGGCTCGAAGTGGGTCGCCGGCGAAGGCCCCGCGCTCGCCGAACTGAAGTCGCGCTATCCGCAAGCGAATTATCTGGGCGTGCTCACGCAAGCCGAACTGGCCAAGGTGTACGCGGCCGCCGACGTGTTCGTGTTCCCGAGCCGCACCGACACCTTCGGGCTCGTGCTGCTCGAAGCGCTTGCGTGCGGCACGCCGGTCGCGGCCTATCCGGTGACCGGTCCGATCGACGTGCTCGGCGACGGCGGCGCGGGCGCGATGCATCAAGACCTGCGCGAAGCCTGCCTCGAAGCGTTGAGGATCGACCGCAACCATGCGCGCGGGTGGGCCGAGCGCTTCTCGTGGGCGGCGGCGTCCGAGCAATTCGCGGCGCATCTCAAACCGCTGCCGCACGCGTCGTATCGCGAGGAAAGCGCCGCCGCGTGACGCGGCGCGCCGAACCGCTCATGCGAGAAAGAAACGCTACCGTGACGCACGCGACGAACGGCGCGGCGCGCACCCCGCGCACCTCGCGCACTACCCGCTCCCTTCGCGCCACCGAGGCCGACGCCGCCAGCGTCGAACCGTTCGACGACGTGCGCGAGCCCGAGATGCCGCATCATGCGGGCGATGCGAACCATGCGCATGGCATGAACGGGATGAACTCGTCGAATGACAACCACGGCGACCCTCGCCACGAACCCCTCAGCCCCGACGATCCGCTCGCGCCGCTACCCTTCAACCCGTACAAGGGCAATCGTGGACTCACCCGCGCCTGGCATGCGATGAAAAACTCGCTGGCGGGATTCCGCGTCGCCATCCGCGAGGAAAGCGCGTTTCGCCAGGAACTCACGCTTGCCGCGATCCTGATTCCATGCGGCGTGCTGGTTCCGGTGGAGCCGGTGGCGCGCGTCCTGCTGCTCGGCTCGGTGCTGCTGGTGCTGATCGTCGAGTTGCTGAATTCGAGCGTCGAGGCGGCCATCGACCGCATCTCGCTGGAGCGCCACGAACTGTCGCGGCGCGCGAAGGATCTCGGCAGCGCCGCGGTGATGGTCGCGCTCGGCATGTGTCTGATGACCTGGCTGCTGATCGTCGGGCCGCTCGTCGTCGCGTGGGTCAAGGCGTGGCTGGCGGCATCGCCATGAAAACCGCGGCATCCCTCGTGAAAGCACGCTGAAAACGCCCGAGGGAATGAAAACCCTGAGTGTCCGTTCGAGATAAGAACGGTCGGTTTATAATCGTCCGACAGTCCCACAAGAAAACGCTGGGCCGCTCCCTGGTTTTCTTGTCCCTTCGGGGAACCTGCCGCGCAGCGGCAAGTTTCGGGGCGCTCAACGATACCAACCGCGTCCGGGTGGATCACGCAGCGGCGACATGCCGCCGCGCGCCTAGCCCGGCGTTACCAGGGCCGGACGATATGGAAGCCAAACCTCCCCGCCGCACCCGCGAACGGATTCTCGAACTGTCGTTGAAGCTGTTCAACGAAATCGGCGAACCGAACGTCACGACAACGACGATCGCCGAGGAAATGGAGATCAGCCCAGGCAACCTGTACTACCACTTCCGCAACAAAGACGACATCATCAACAGCATCTTCAGCCAGTTCGAGCAGGAGATCGAAAAGCGTCTGCGCTTTCCCGAAGACCATCGCGCGACCATCGACGAGATGTGGTCGTACTTGCAGTACATGGTCGATTTCACGTGGCGCTACCGCTTTTTGTATCGCGATCTGAACGACCTGCTGGCGCGCAACCGCACGCTCGAAACGCACTTCAAGCAGATCATCAGTCACAAGGTGCGCTTTGCGAGCCAGTTCTGCGAGCAGCTCGTGGCCGACGGCGAAATGGTCGCCACGCCGCAAGAGCTGCACGTCATCGCCACGAACATCGGCGTGATCGCCACGTACTGGCTGTCGTACCAGTTCGTGATGAACCCGCGCAAATACAACGAGCAGGAAACGATTCGCGCGGAACTGCATCAGGTGAGCGTGCAGATCGTGTCGCTGATGGCGCCTTACCTGCGTGGCCGCTCGCGGCAGATTTTCGACGACCTCGTGTCGGGCAAGCTGCCCAAGCGCGAGTTTTACGACTACCTGCCGCCCAAGGAAGGCGCCGCGCCCCGCAACGAACCGAAGGACGTTTAAGCATGAAGTCGGTGTGTGTGTATTGCGGCTCCGCCAATGGAGCCAAACCGTTGTATGCCCAAGCCGCGCGCGCATTCGGCCGCGCGCTGGTGCAAGCCGATCTGGCGCTGGTCTACGGCGGCGGCAAGGTCGGCCTGATGGGCGTGATCGCCGACACGGTGATGGCCGAAGGCGGCCGCGCGATCGGCGTGATTCCCGAACTGCTGGTCAACAAGGAAGTCGGCCATGACGGCCTGACCGAACTGCATGTCGTGCCGGACATGCATCAGCGCAAGAAGATGATGGCCGACCTGTCCGATGCGTTCGTCGCGATGCCGGGCGGCGCGGGCACGCTCGAAGAACTGTTCGAGGTCTACACGTGGGCGCAGCTCGGCTATCACCAGAAGCCGGTCGCGCTGCTGAATATCGACGGCTTCTACGATCCGTTGATCAATCTGCTCCAGCACACGGTCGACGAAGGCTTCATGCGGCAGACCTACTTCGACATCCTGCAAATGGATGCCGATCCCGCCGCGCTGATCGGCAAGCTGCAACGCTATCAGCCGCCCGCCAGCGACAAATGGGCGATCAACCGCGACGCGGTTTGAGGCGCGCGCGCCACGCTCGTCGAGCGCGGGCGCACGGAATCTTCACCGCGCTTTCCGCGCGGACCCGAGAACGATGAGGTTGCAATGACGAAAGCCGTCCTGATCACTGGTGGCAGCCGCGGCATTGGCCGCGCGAGCGCGCGCTTGCTGGGTGCGCGCGGCTGGTCCGTTGGCGTGAACTACGCGCAAAATCTCGCGGCCGCGCGGGAAACCGTCGCCGAAGTCGAACGCGCCGGCGGCCGCGCGTTGGCGATCGCCGGCGACGTCGCCAACGAAGCCGACGTGATCGCGATGTTCGACGCGCTCCAGCAGAAGTTCGGCCGGCTCGACGCGCTCGTCAACAACGCGGGCATCGTCGCGCCTTCGATGCCGCTCGCGGACATGGACCTCGCGCGCCTGAAGCGCATGTTCGACGTCAACGTGCTCGGCGCCTATCTTTGCGCGCGCGAAGCCGCGCGGCGCATGTCGACGAATCGCGGCGGCGCGGGCGGCGTGATCGTCAATGTGTCGTCGGCGGCGTCGCGTTTGGGCTCGCCGAACGAATACGTCGATTACGCCGGTTCAAAAGGCGCCGTCGACACGATGACGATCGGCCTCGCCAAGGAACTCGGCCCGCAAGGCGTGCGCGTGAACGCGGTGCGCCCAGGCCTGATCGACACCGAGATTCACGCGAGCGGCGGCAAGCCCGAGCGCGCCGCGCAGCTCGGCGCCACGACACCCTTGGGTCGCCCCGGCACGGCTGATGAAGTGGCCGAGACCATCGTCTGGTTGCTGAGCGACGCCGCCTCCTACGTAACCGGCGCGTTGCTCGACGTCTCCGGCGGACGCTGAGCGCGGCACGCCTTTTTTCCTCGCGCGGCACGCGATCGCACGCGGCCGCCTTTCTCTCCACGCGCCCCTTTCCCTTGATCCGACAGGGAAGCGGCACGATGCGTTCACTTCGCCCAATCCCTCGGTCTTGCTGTAATCGGTCGTAAGGATCGGAGACTACAATCGCAGCGAATCTCCGCGAATCGCCTGCAACCGCACGCGACGCGGAGCGAGAACATAAGTACGCGGCCCATGCCGTCGCGTGCGGCGACCAGAGACTTCCATGCGAGAAAACCCGTCCGCGCCGGCGAACGCCGTCACGCCCGCCGATCCGGCACATCCAGCCGACCGCTCCACCCGTGGCATCAGGCGCATGCGCGCGCTCGCCGCCGTCCGTCCGCTGATGTGGCTCGCCGCCCTCGCGATCCTGGGTACATGGCTTTTGCCGGGCACCTTGGGGCACGAGCCGTGGAAGCAGGACGAGACCTACACATTCGGCATCGTCCAGCACATGCTCGAGACCGGCGATCTGGTCGTGCCGACCAACGCCGGTCAACCCTTCGTCGAAAAGCCGCCGATCTACGATTGGGTCGCCGCCGGGCTCGCGTGGATGTTTGGCCGCTACCTGCCCTTGCACGATGCGGCGCGCCTCGCGAGCGCGCTGTTCGCCGGACTGACCGTCTACTACACGGCGCGCGTCGCCCGCCGCGCGGTGGCGGCTTCGAGTTGGCTCGACGTGCGCGTGATCGGCACGCTCGCGCTGTTCGCGGGCACGCTCGTCGTCGTCAAGCACGTGCACGACATGATGACCGACGTCGCGTTGATGGCCGGCGCCGCGCTCGGTTTTTGCGGACTATTCGAACTGGTGCTCGTCTATTTGCGCGACGATGCGCGTGCGCCGCCGCTCGACCTAGGCCGCCGGCGCCACGCGATACTCAGCGGCGCCGCGATGTTCGGCGCGGGTGTAGGCGTCTCTTTTCTGGCCAAAGGTCTGTTCGTGCCGCTCGTGTTCGGGGCGACCATCCTCGCGGTACTGGCCTTGTATCCGGGCTGCCGCACGCGCGGCTTCGCAGGGGCGCTCGGACTCGCCGCGCTAGTGTGCGCGCCGTTCGCGCTGATCTGGCCGATCTGCTTCTACCTGCGCTCCGACACGCTCTTCAAGCTCTGGCTGTGGGACAACAACATCGGCCGCTTCTTCGGCTTTTCGGTCGCCGAACTCGGCTCCGAAAACGAAAGCCGTCTGTTCGTGCTGCGCACCGTGCTGAGCGTCGGCTTTCCCGTGGTGCCGCTTGCGCTCGCCGCGCTTGCGGGCGGCGCGTGGCGGCGCTGGCGCGATCCGCGCGTGGCGCTGCCGGTGATCTTCGCGGGCACCGGCTTTGCGGTGCTGCAAAGCTCGGCGACGGTTCGCGAACTGTACATTCTGCCGTTCATCGCGCCGCTCGCGCTGCTGGCGATGCAGGGCGTCGAACGGCTTCCGCGCCGTCTGCATGCAAGCTGGGATATGGCGAGCCGCGTACTGTTCGGCAGCACGGCCGCGCTGGCTTGGATCATCTGGTCGATCATGAGCAACCCGGCGAGCACGCATGCGTCGCTACATCTGCTTGGCCGCTGGTTGCCGCTCGATTGGGTGCTGCCGGCCAAAGCGGGGTTGATCGCGGCCGCGTTGCTGATGACGTTCGGCTGGCTGTGGCTGCTGCCGGTTTTCAAATACACCGGCAAATGGCGCGGCGTGCTGAGTTGGTGCGCGGGCGCGATGCTCGCGTGGGGGCTGGTGAGCACGCTGCTGCTGCCGTGGCTGGACTACGCGAAGAGCTATCGCTCGGTGTTCGAAAGCCTCGGCGCGAAGATCAAGGTCGAATGGAACAATGGCGACTGCATGGCCAGCACGGGGCTGGGCGAATCAGAGGCGCCGATGCTGTACTACTACACCGGCATCGAGCATCAACCGACCGCGAACGCCGCAACCACCGAGTGCACATGGCTGATCGACCAGAGCCGCCGTGACCGCACGCGCGCGCCGGCGGGCGAGTGGCGACTGTTCTGGTCGGGCGCGCGTCCGGGCGACACGGATGAATCATTGCGGGTGTTCGTGCGGGCGCCGGCCGGCGCCGCAAACGCGCGCAGCGAATAAAGCGTCGCGGCGTCTAGAACGACGAGCCGGGTTCGCGCAGAAAGGCGTTTTCTTCATCCGTCGAAGCACGCCCCAGCAATGCGTTGCGATGCGGAAAGCGCCCGAACCGCTTGATGACCTTCGCGTGCCGCACCGCGAACGAGTAGTAGGACGCGCCGCCGGGCTCGGCTTCCAGCGCCTTGAACAGACGCAGCGATTCCTGCTGGCTGGCGAGTGTTTCGTCGTGTTCGAACGGCAAATAGGCGAACGCCCGATGATGCGCGGTGGGCAATAACCGATCGGCTCCGCTTGCGACCATCTGCTGCGCCGTGTGCAAGGCCTTTTGATCGGCGGCGAATGCGCGCGGCGTGTTGCGATGACAATTGCGCGAGAACTGATCGAGCACGACGATGAGCGCCAACGCACCGAGCGGCGTTTCCTTCCAGTGGTCGAGCGAACCTTCGCGCGCCGCGTCGATGAGCGTGCCGAAGCGTTCCAGCAGCATCGCGTCGAAGGCCTTGTCGCGTGAGAACCAGAGCTTGCGCGCCACCCCGAAATCCGGCGCATCCGGCGTACCGAACCAGCAATCGAGCACGGCGCGCGCCTCGGGAGCCAGCGCGGCGTAGTCCGCCGAAGCCGTGTAAGGCGGCTGGTTCAAATCCAACTCCAACCGGTTAGCCATTGCGATTGCGCATCCAGTCGGCGGTCTCGAAGAACGACGCAAGCAGACGCTCCCGCAGCGGCTCGGCGAGCCCGACGTCTTCCATCGCCCAGGCCATGCACCGCAACCATTGATCGCGCTCGCTCGAAGCAATCGCGAACGGCAAGTGCCGCGCGCGCAAACGCGGATGACCGAAGCGGCTGATGTAATGATCAGGCCCGCCCATCCAGCCGCACAAAAACCAGAACAGCTTGTCGCGCGAGCCGTCGAGCGACTCGGGATGCAAGGCCCGAATCCCGGCGAACTCCGCTTCGAGATCCATCAAGTCGTAAAACCGGTCGACCAGTTCGCGCACGCGCGCTTCGCCGCCGACCAACTCGAAGGCCGTCGGCTGCGCCGCGGACACTTCATCCAGATCGCTCATACCTGCTCACATCAAAAAGAAAAATCACGCGTCCCGCAGCGATTGCAACGCGGGCCGCGCCAGCACATGCCGCAAGCTCAGCCAGCCGCCGAGACCCGCGCACGCGACGCCGGCCACGATGCCCGCCGGCAGCAGCCACGGATTGAAGCTCAGATAAAACTCGAACACGCGGGTCGCCAACACCCAGCCGATCGCCTGTGCGCCGAGCGCCGCCATCAACCCGGCAAGCGTCCCCACCGCGACGAATTCCGCGACCTGCACCGCGCGCACCTGGCGATGCGACGCCCCCAGCGCGCGCAGCAGCGCGGATTCTCGCATGCGCTCATCGCGCGTGCCGGCGAGCGCGGCGTAGAGCACCAGCACGCCCGCCGCGAGCGTGAACGCGAACAGGAACTGCACCGCGCCGATCACCTGCTGCAACACGCGCTGCACCTGCGCGAGAATCGGCGCGGTGTCGATCGCCGTGAGGTTCGGATAGGCGGCGATCAGGCCGTCGATGGTCGACTGTTTGTCACGCGGCAGATGGAAGCTCGTAATGAACGTCGCGGGGAAATCCTGCAAGGCGACGGGCGGCATCAATACGAAGAAGTTGACCTTGAACGAACCCCAGTCGAGCTTGCGCACGCTCGTCACCGGCGCGTCGATCTGCAAGCCCGTCACGTCGAAGCGCAGCACGTCGCCGGGCTTCACGTCGATCACCTTCGCGAGCCCCTGCTCGATCGAGATCTGTGGGGTTGTGCTGTCGCCATACCACGTGCCCGCCGCGAGCCGGTTGTCGTCGGGCAATTCGGTCGTGTACGACAGATTGAACTCGCGATCGACCAGGCGCCTCGCGTCCTCGGTCTTGAACGAATCGGGATTCACCGGCTTGCCGTTGATCGCGATCAGCCGCCCGCGCACCATCGGCGAGAGCACCGTGCCGGGCAGGCCATGCGTGTCCAGGTATTGCGTGACGGCTTCGCGCTGATCGGGCTGGATGTCGATGATGAATTCGTTCGGCGCATCGGGCGGCGTCGATTTGCGCCAGCCGGCCACCAGATCGTCGCGCGTCATCGCAATCAGCAACAGGCACATCAGGCCGATGCCGAGCGCCGTGATCTGCAGCGCGCTCGCGCCGCTGCGCCGCTCCAGCGACGCCAGCGCATAGCGCCAGCCGATCCCCGCATTCACGCGCTCGCTGCGCACGATACGCGCGGCGCCCCACAGCGCGACTCGCGCGATGCACGCGAACACCAGCAGACCGCCCGCGAAGCCGCCCGCGACGATCCCGCCGAGCTTCAACTCGCCCGCCGCGACGATCAGCAACGCGGCGAACAGCACGATGCCGAGCGCGTAGGCGGCCCATGCGGTGCGGCCCGCCTCGCCCCATTCGCGGCGCAACACGCGCACCGGCGGCACGCGCGTGAGCGGCAACAGCGGCGGCAGCGCGAAGCCGAGCAGCAGCACGAGGCCAGTGGCGATGCCTTGCAGCGCGGGCCACGCAGTCGGATAAGGCAAGGCGACGTCGATCAGACTGCCGAGCCATGTCAGCAACGCGAGATGCCCGAGGTAGCCGAGCGCCACGCCGAGCGCGCCGCCGATCAGGCCGATGCCGACGAATTCGAGCGTGAAGAGCGCGCGCAGCGTGGCCTGGCTCGCGCCGAGGCAGCGCATCGCCGCGCAGCCGTCCAGATGCCGGCGCATGTACCGATGCGCGGCCATCGCGATCGCCACCGCCGCGAGCAACGCGGTGAGCAGCGACACGAGCGTGAGGAAGTGGCCCGCGCGGTCGAGCGTCTGACGCACTTGCGGCTGGCCGTCCTGCAACGATTCCAGCGCGACGCCGCGCATCTTGCCGCCGTCCACGCGGCCATGCGCGAACTGCGCGAAACGCGCGACCGCATCGTCCGCGCCCGCCACCAGCAGTCTGTGCGTCACGCGGCTGCCGAAGGCGATGAGTCCCGTCGATTGAAGTTCGTCGGCGCGCAGCATCAAGCGCGGCGAGAAGTTGACGAACGAAAAGCCGCGGTCGAGTTCGCGGGTGATCAGCGCGCCGATCGTGAAGCCGCGCTTGCCGACCTTCACCGTGTCGCCGACCCGCAGCTTGAGCGCATCGAGCAGCGCCTGATCGACCCACACGGTGCCCGGCGGCGGAATCGATTGCGCCGGATGGTCAGCCGCACCCGGCGCCGAGGCGATCCGCAATGCGCCGCGCAGCGGATAACCGGGCGACACCGCCTTGACGGCGGCGAGCCGCGAGGCCGGCTGCGCGCCGGTCGAATTGATCATGCTGGGAAAGATCGCCGTGGTGGCGGTGTTCAGGCCGAGCGCCCTGGCTTTTTCGGCGAATTGCGGATCGACCGGATGATCGGCGCGCACGATGAAATCGGCGGCGATCATGCGCCGCGCGTCGCGCTCGAGTCCCTGATGCAGACGGTCAGCCAGAAAGCCGACACTCGACAACGCCGCGACGGCCAGCACCAGCGCCAGCAGCAGCATCGTCAGTTCGCCCGCGCGCCAGTCGCGCGCCGTCATGCGGATGGCCTGGCGCAACAGATGCATGCCGCCGAAGCGGCGCGCCGTGTCCGCGGTCCCCGTCGCTGCAGACGCGGCGCGCGCCGCCGCGGTCCTTACCGTATCGCTCAATCGTGCCTGCTCCTCGCCAAACGCGACACCATATGCGTCGCCATGCCGCGAAAACCGCCCTGCACGCCGCGCCAAAGGCGCGGCAACGCCCAGCCGGCCAGGATGATGAAGCCCACCATCAACACCAGAAACACGAGCGGCACGAACAGCGCGAGCAGCATGCCGCCGAACACGAGCCCGTCTTCAGCGGTGGAGGTCACGATATTCGACACCGGTTCCGGCGACAGATTGATCAGCGCGCGCGTGCCCGCTTTCGCCAGATGCGCGCTGCCGGCCAGCGTGCCGCCGGCGAGCGCGGCGACCGTCAGCAGCGCAGGATCGGCATGACCGAGCGCGCCGGCCGCCAGCATGGCGCCGGCCGGAATGCGGATAAACGTATGGATCGCGTCCCACAACGAATCGAACGCGGGAATCTTGTCGGCGAGAAATTCGGTGAGCGTCAGCACGCCGGCCACGCCGATCACCCACGGCGAGGACAGCGCGGACAGCGTATCGGGTAGATGGATGAGGCCGAGGCGGGCGAACACGCCGGCCAGCAGGACCGTCAGATAGAGGCGCAGGCCGCTGCCCCACGAGAGGCCCGCCGCAAGCGAAAGTGATTCAAGCATGGCCGCCTCCGGGCGCGCTGTGCGTGCCGGGCGCTTCGGCGAGCATGGCGGAACGAGCCGCCGCGCCGAAGTCGTCAGACCCGCGCCAAGCCGGCCGCGCCCCGTAGGCCGCGGGCAACATTCAGTTTGGATTCAGTCTCATTATAGCCACGTTAATTCGCAGAACGCAGAGCGGCGAACAAATGGCGCAATCCGGCGGGACACAGGCGGCGCGGGCACGGGTGCGCCGCACGAATCGGGGAATGAAGCGGGCAACGAAGCGAGGCGGCCAATGAGCGGGCAATGAGGCTCAATGCCCTGACGACAGCTTCAACCCGATCAGTCCGACCACGATCAGCGCCGCGCTGGCCACGCGCGCGACGCTCAACGCCTCGCCCATCATCACGATGCCGAAGATGAATGCGCCGACCGCGCCGATGCCCGTCCAGACGGCGTAGGCCGTGCCGAGCGGCAACTGGCGCATTGCCAGGGCGAGCAGCACGAAGCTGCCGAGCGCGGTCACGATCGTGAACACGGACGGCCAGAGCCGGGTGAAACCTTCGGAACTCTTGAGGCCGGCCGCCCAGGCGACTTCAAGCAAACCGGCGATCAACAGAAGAATCCAGGACATGAGACAGCTCGTTGGTCAGATGGGGCCGTCCCCGTTTGTGAATGTGCGTAAGGTCGTCCTTACGGTCCGTAATTCTAGCAAACGGGGCGCGATGCCGTCGCGACCCGCGTCCGTCGGTCAGACCGTGCCGACCAGCCGGTAGCCAACCCCCGTTTCCGTGACGATATGCTCCGGCTGCGCCGGGTCGCGCTCCAGCTTGCCGCGCAGATGCGCCATGTAGATGCGCAAATAGTGATGGCTCTCCACATGCGACGGCCCCCACACGTCGCGCAGCAGTTGCCGGTGCGTGAGCACGCGGCCGGCGTGGCGCACCAGCGTCGCGAGCAGGCGGTATTCGATCGGCGTGAGATGAACGGCGACGCCGTCGCGGCTCACTTGCCGCAAGGCCAGATCGACGGTGACCGCGCCGAAGCGCACCAGCGGCGACTCGTTCGCGCCGCCGTGATTGCGCCGCCGCATCTGCGCCCGAATCCGCGCCAGCAATTCGGACACGCCGAACGGCTTGGTGAGGTAGTCGTCCGCGCCGGCGTCGAGCGCGGCGACTTTTTCGCTCTCCTGGGTGCGCGCCGACAGCACGATCACCGGCAGTTCGCTCCAGCCGCGCAGTTCGCGGATCACGTCGAGGCCGTCCGTGTCGGGCAGGCCGAGATCGACGATCACCAGATCGGGCTTGCGCGTCGCGGCCTCCACGAGACCCTGCTTGCCGGTTTCGGCGTCGTGCACGACGATGCCCTCGCCTTCCAGCGCGCTGCGCACGAAACGGCGAATCTGCTTTTCGTCTTCGATCAGGACGACGGTGATGCCGGGGTCACTCATGGGTAGGCTTGGGATGCGGGTGAAGTGTCGGGTCGTCGTGGCCAAGCGGATCGGCGAGAGGACCGGCGAAGCGATCGGCTCTTTCGTCATTCAGCGGATCGGCGCCCTCATCGTCCAGCACGTCCAGCACGTCGGGCGCGTCGGGCGGCGTTTCCACCGGCAGCGTGAACCAGAAGCGCGCGCCTTCCACGCGCCCCTCCGCCGACATCCGGTTGAGCGCGCCGATTGTACCGCCGTGCGCTTCGACGATCGCGCGGCAGATCGCGAGGCCGAGGCCGATGCCCGGCTTGGCCGACTCCTTCTCGCCGCGCGTAAACTTCTCGAACACGCGCGCTTCCATGCCGGCGGGCAGGCCCGGTCCGTTATCGTCGACGGTGACGCGCACGAACGATTGGCCGTCCGCGTCGAGACGCTGCGCGCCGATCGTCAACGGCGTGTGCGGCGGGGTGTATTTCGCCGCGTTCTCGAACAGGTTCGAGAACAGCCGCTCCATCAGCACGGCGTCGAGATGCAGCAGCGGCAAGTCCGCGGCCAGTTTGACCTGCACGGGATGCTCGGCCAGCACGCGTTTGCACGCCCGCAGCGCGGCGCCCACGGTTTCCTCGAGCAGCGTCCACTGCTGATTCAATTGCAGGCTGCCGGCCTGCAAGCGGGCCATGTCGAGCAGATTCGTGACGATGCCGGTCATGCGCAGCGCTTCCTCGTGGATCGCTTCGACGAGATCGTCGTCGGGCCGGGCGTCGGCCCTGGTGTCGGCGCCGGTGTCGGCGTGGGCGTCAGCACGCGTATCGCGCGACTGAGCGAGCATCGACGAGAACCCGACGATGGTCGTCAACGGCGTGCGCAGATCGTGCGAGATCGCCGACAGCAGCGAATTGCGCAAGCGCTCCGATTCCATGTTGACGAGCGCGTCGCGCGCGATATCCACGTAATGCACGCGTTCCAGCGCCAGCGCGATCTGCGCGGCGAACGCGTCGAGCATGCGCTGCTGCTCGGGCACGTTCAGCTCGCGCTCGTCGCGCAACGCGACCGCGAGCACGCCGCGCGTGCGCATCGGCGCCTTCAGCGGCAGGTACAGCGCGGCGGCGGCCGGCAGCGTGTCGGTGCCATGCCCGGCCGGCTTCTGCTGATCGTAGACCCATTGGCCGACGTCGCTATCGAGCATCTCGCCGTCGAGCAGCATCGCCGCGTCGGGGTCCTCGATCTTCTGCTTCACTTTATCGGCGCTGTCCGGCAACAGCATCGCGACGCGCGCGCCGAACACCTCGCTCACATGCCGGCTGCCGATCTCGACGATCTGCTCGGTGGTGAGCGCCGCGGCCAGTTCGCGCGCCATCGCGTACATCGCGCCGGTGCGCTGCTCGCGGCGGCGCGCGACGCTCGCCTCGCGGCGCAGGCTCGACGTGAGATGGCTGATGACGAGCGAGGTGAGCAGCATGCCGAAGAACGTCAGCAGATACTGCGTATCGGAAACCGACAGCGACATGCGCGGCGGCACGAAGAAGAAATCGAACGCGGCCACGCTCATGAACGACTGCATCACGCCCGGCCCGCGTCCGAGCTTCACCGCCGTGAAGATCACGCCGAGCAGGTACAGCATGACGAGGTTCGTCAGATCGATATGGCCGCTCAACTGGCTCGACAGGAGCGTGATGGCCGCGCAGATCGCCAGCGCGAAACCATAGGCGCGCGGCGGCGAGCGGCGTTCGCGCGCCACGCTCAACGCATCGCGCCACGCGTTCGCGGTGGTGGTGAGCAGGCGGCGCTGCTCGCCGCCGTCGCGTTCGGACGACGCGCGGATCAGCGTGAGATCGAGTTCGCCCGCGTGCTCGGCGATGCGCTCGCCGAACGGCCGGCGCAATCGGCGCAGCCAGCCCGCGCGGACCGACGCGCCCGCCACCAGCTTCGACACGTTGCGAGCCTGCGCATAGCCGATCAGCGCGGTGGCCGCGTCGGCGGCCGCGAGCGTCGCGGTTTCGGCGCCGAGTTCGGCCGCGAGCTTGAGCGCGTTGAGCGTGCGTTCGCGGCGCGCGTCGGGCAGGCGCTGCAGCGCGGGCGTTTCCACATAGACCGCGATCCAGTCGGCCTTGAGACTGGCGGCGAGGCGCGCCGCCGCCCGCACCAGCATCGGCGCTTCGGGGCCCGGCCCGACGCAAACCAGCAAGCGCTCGCGCGCCTGCCAGATGCGCTCGATCGACCGGTCGGCGCGATATTCCCGCATCTGCGCGTCCACGCGATCCGCGGTGCGGCGCAGCGCCAGCTCGCGCAGCGCGATCAGATTGCCCTTGCGAAAGAAGTTGCGCACCGCGCGCTCGGCCTGCTGCGGCAAATACACCTTGCCGTCGCGCATGCGGTCGAGCAGTTCCTCGGCGGGCAAGTCGACCAGCGTGACTTCGTCGGCGCGATCGAACACGCGGTCGGGCACCGTCTCCCAGACACGGATGCCGGTGATCTGGCCGATCACGTCGTTCAGGCTTTCGAGGTGCTGCACGTTGACCGTCGTGTAGACGTCGATGCCCGCATCGAGCAGTTCGTACACGTCCTGCCAACGCTTCAGATGCCGCGCGCCCCGCACGTTCGAATGCGCGAGTTCGTCGACGAGTATCAGTTGCGGCTTGCGCGCAAGCGCGGCGTCGAGATCGAACTCGCCGAGCGTGCGGCCGCGATAGTCGATCTGCGCGAGCGGCAGCACGTCGAGCCCCGCGAGCAGCGCGGCGGTTTCGCCACGGCCATGCGTTTCGGCGATGCCCACCACCACGTCCGCGCCTTCATCGTGACGGCGGCGCGCGGCCTGCAACATCGCATAGGTCTTGCCGACGCCCGCCGACGCGCCGAAAAAAATCTTCAGCTTGCCGCGCTGACGTTTTTCTTCGTCGCGTTGCAGCTTGTCGAGCAGTTCGTCAGGATCGGGGCGGTTCATGCTCAATGGTTTTCATAGTTGGGCGAGCGGCGGTGTGTGCATGGTGGCACGGCGGCGAGCCGGCCGCAAATGGCGATACACGGCGATACACGGCGACACCCGGCGGCATGACAACGTCGCGATGCGGGCGATGCAAAAAACAAAGGCGGGCGCGTGAGCCGCCGCCTTCGGGCATCGCTTGCGTTCAACCGCGCTTCATCTCGTCCAACGCCAGGTTCAGTTGCAGCACGTTCACGCGCGGCTCGCCAAAAATGCCGAACTGACGACCGCTCGTATAACGATCCACTAGCGCCTGCACGTCGTTCGCCGCGAGCTTGCGCGCCTTCGCCACGCGCTCGATCTGGTAAGCCGCCGCAGCCGGGCTGATCTCGGGATCGAGACCGCTGCCCGAGGACGTCACCAGATCGACCGGCACCGGCCTGGACAGATCGGTGCCGGCGGCCTGCAACGCGTCGATGCGGCCTTTCACTTCATCGATCAGCGCCGGGTTGGTCGGCCCGAGGTTGGAGCCGCCCGAGCCTTGCGCGTTGTAAGGCATCGGGCTGGTGGCCGAGAGCCGGCCCCAGAAGTATTGCGGCGCGTCGAACTGCTGGCCGATCAGCTTCGAGCCGACCACCTTGCCGTCCTGTTCGAGCAGGCTGCCGTTGGCCTGCGCGTGGAAGAACGTCTGACCGACGGCGGTGATCAACGCGGGATAAGCGAGTCCGGTGAGCGCGGCGAGCACCGCGAAGATCACGATCAGCGGACGGAACAGATTTTTCATGATTGGCAATTCCTCTTAAACCCAGCCGAACGCGGCCAGCACCATATCGATCAGCTTGATGCCGATGAACGGCACGATGATCCCGCCCAGACCGTAAATCAGCAGATTGCGGCGCAGCAGGATCGCCGCGCCGAGCGCGCGGTAACGCACGCCCTTGAGCGCCAGCGGAATCAGCAGCACGATGATCAGCGCGTTGAAAATCACCGCCGACATGATCGCCGAGGCGGGCGTCGCCAGATGCATCACGTTCAGCGCGTTGAGCGCCGGATAGGTCGTGGCGAACGCGGCCGGAATGATGGCGAAGTACTTGGCGATGTCGTTGGCGATCGAGAACGTGGTGAGCGAGCCGCGCGTCATCAGCATCTGCTTGCCGATCTCGACGATCTCGATCAGCTTGGTCGGATTCGAATCGAGGTCGACCATGTTGCCGGCTTCCTTCGCAGCCTGCGTGCCGGTGTTCATCGCCACCGCGACGTCGGCTTGCGCGAGCGCCGGAGCGTCGTTGGTGCCGTCGCCGGTCATCGCCACGAGGCGCCCTTCGGCCTGGTGCCCGCGGATCGTCGCGAGCTTCGCTTCCGGCGTGGCTTCGGCCAGGAAATCGTCGACGCCCGCTTCGGCGGCGATCGCCGCCGCGGTCAGGCGGTTGTCGCCCGTCACCATGATGGTCTTGATGCCCATCTTGCGCAGTTCGGCGAAGCGCTCCTTGATGCCGCCCTTCACCACGTCCTTCAGTTCGATCACGCCGAGCACGCGCGCGCCCTGCTCGCCTTTCTCGGCGACCACGAGCGGCGTGCTGCCGCGGCGCGCGACGTCGGCCACCGCGTTGCCGACTTCGTTCGGGAAACGGCCGCCGTTCGCCTCGACGTAGAGCTTCACGGCATCGGCCGCGCCCTTGCGGATTTCGCGGTCAACGAGATCGACGCCGCTCATCCGCGTTTGCGCGGTGAACGCGAGAAACACCGCGTGCAGCGAAGCCATGTCGCGTTGGCGGATGTTGAAACGCTGCTTCGCCAACACGACGATGCTGCGGCCCTCCGGCGTTTCATCCGCGAGCGACGAAAGCTGCGCGGCGTCCGCGAGCGCTTCCTCGGTGAAACCGGGCGCGGGCACGAACTGCGAGGCCTGGCGATTGCCGAGCGTGATCGTGCCGGTCTTGTCGAGCAGCAGCACGTCGACGTCGCCGGCCGCTTCCACCGCGCGGCCCGAGGTGGCGATCACGTTCGCCTGCATCATCCGGCTCATGCCGGCCACGCCGATCGCCGACAACAGTCCGCCGATGGTGGTCGGAATCAGACACACGAGCAGCGCGACGAGCGCCGTGATCGTCACCACGTGACCCGAGGAGTTGCCCAGATGCGCAGCCTCGACGGAGAACATCGAGAACGGCAGCAGCGTGGCGGTGGCGAGCAGCATCACGATCGTCAGCGCGACCAGCAGGATGGTCAGCGCGATTTCGTTCGGCGTCTTCTGACGCTTCGCGCCCTCGACCATCGCGATCATGCGGTCGAGGAACGCCTCGCCCGGATTCGCGGTGACGCGCACCACGATCCAGTCCGACAGCACCCGCGTGCCGCCCGTCACCGACGAAAAATCGCCGCCCGACTCGCGGATCACCGGCGCGGATTCGCCCGTGATCGCCGATTCGTCCACCGACGCGACGCCGTCCACCACTTCGCCGTCGGCCGGAATCACGTCGCCGGTCTCGACCAGCACGACGTCGCCCTTGCGCAGATCGGAGGCGGTCACGATGCGGATCGGCGACTTGGGATGCGGCTCGTTGAGCTTCTTCGCCATCACGTCTTTCTTCGCGCTGCGCAGCGACGCGGCCTGGGCCTTCGAACGGCCTTCGGCGAGCGCCTCCGCGAAGTTGGCGAACAGCACCGTGAACCACAGCCACAACGTGACCGCGAGAATGAAGCCCGCGGGCGCCTCGGCCTGGCCGCCGAGCGCGGCGAGCCACAGAATGGTCGTCAGAATGCTGCCGACGTACACGCAGAACATCACCGGATTGCGGAACTGCGTGCGCGGCGTGAGCTTCCTGAAGGAGTCCACGATCGCCGGGCGCAACAGCGCCGGGTCGAACATGGACCGCGTTGAGTTATGTTCAGTCATTGAATCCTCGAATTTCCCGTTGGCGCGTCGCTTTTCGATCACTTGTCGTCATCACCGGGCTCAATGCGCGCCCATCATCATCAGATGTTCGACGCCAGGTCCGAGCGCGAGCGCGGGCACATAGGTCAGCGCGCCGACCAGCAGCACCGTGCCGAGCAACAGCACGACGAAGAGCGGACCATGCGTGGGCAAGGTGCCGCCCGTCACGCCGATGCGCTTCTTCGCGGCGAGCGAGCCGGCGATCGCCAGCACCGGCACGATCGTGCCGAAGCGGCCGAACCACATCGCGATGGCGGTGAGCCAGTTGTAGAACGGCGTGCCCACGGTGAGGCCCGCGAACGCGCTGCCGTTGTTGTTGGCGGCCGAGCTGAACGCGTAGAGGATCTCGGAGAAACCATGCGCGCCGGGGTTCAGAATGCCCGCCTTGCCCGCGTCGCTCAGCACCGCGATCGAGGTGCCGACGAGCACCAGCAGCGGCGTGAGCAGCACGACGATCGACACCATCTTCATCTCGTAGGCCTCGATCTTCTTGCCGACGTATTCGGGCGTGCGGCCGATCATCAGGCCCGCCACGAACACCGCCAGCAGCGCGAACACGAGCATCCCGTACATGCCGGAACCCACGCCGCCGAAGATCACTTCGCCGAGTTGCATCAGCAGCATCGGATAGAGGCCGCCGATCGGCGTCAGCGAGTCGTGTGTATTGGCGACCGCGCCGCACGAAGCCGCGGTCGTCGCCACCGTGAAGATGCCCGATTGCGCGATGCCGAAACGCGTTTCCTTGCCTTCGGCGTTACCGCCCGACTGCAACGCGCTCGCCGACTGATCGACGTGCAACGCGGCGAGCGCCGGATTGCCGCTCTGCTCCGCGCCGATCTCGCCGAACACGCAGACGCCGAAACCGATCGCCATCGCCGCGAGCACGGCCACACCCTGTCTGCGGTCGCCGATCATGCGGCCGAACAGCAGCGCCAGGCCGGCGGGGATGATCAGGATCGAGAAGATCTGCAGGAAGTTCGAGAACGGCGTGGGGTTTTCGAACGGATGCGCGGAGTTGCCGTTGAAGAAGCCGCCGCCGTTGGTGCCGATCATCTTGATCGCTTCCTGCGAGGCGACCGGACCCATCGCGATGGTCTGCGTCTTGACCGGCGTATCGACGGTGAGCGGGTTGCCCTTCGCGTCCTTCATCGGGTTGCCCTGGGCGTCGAGGCGGGGCGCGGCGTAGCTCGTGGTTTGCAGCGTCGGCACGTCCTCGTAGGCCTTGAAGTTCTGGATCACGCCCTGGCTCATCAGCAGCGTCGCGAGGATCAGCGACATCGGCAGCAACACGTAAAGCGTCACGCGTGTCAGGTCGACCCAGAAGTTGCCGATGGTTTGCGCGCTGTGACGCGCGAAGCCGCGAATCAGCGCGATCACCACCACGATGCCGGTGGCCGCGGAGAAAAAGTTCTGCACGGTCAGGCCGAGCATCTGCGTCAGATAGCCGACGGTTTGTTCCGGCGTGTAGTCCTGCCAGTTCGTGTTGGTGACGAAGCTGATCGCGGTGTTGAACGCGCCGTCGACCGTCATCGGGCCGAACTGCTGCGGGTTGCCCGGCAGCCAGGCTGGCACGCGCAGCAGCGCGTACAGGAACGCGACGCCGAGCACGTTGAACGCGATCGTGGCGATCGCGTAGTGCTTCCAGCTCATTTCCGTCGACGGATCGACGCCCGCGAGGCGATACAGCAGGCGCTCGATCGGCGCGCCGATGCGAAGCACACGCGAGATGCCGTTGGGCTTGCCGTTGGAATTGCCGTCCGGGTTCGCGTTCGGGTTTGCGTTCATCACGGCGCTCAGATAGCGCGACATCGGCACCGCGGCCGCCAGCAGCACGACGATGAAAAACCCGGCCTGCAGGACATTGTTCGAGTTCATTCAATGTCCTCCGCGCGCAGAAGCGCATAGACCAGGTAAATAAACAGCAGCGCGGTGGCCGCGCCCGACAACCAGAGCATCCAGTTCATGACCGCGCTCCCTGTCCACGACGGAACTGCATCAACTTCTCGCAGCCCGCGATCAATGCAAAGGTCAGCGCGGCGAACAGCGCCAGGCCCCCGACATACAGCACATCCATTTTTGTTCCCCATTCACGGACTTCGGATGGACGCAACGTTATGCCGAAGCGCGTAAAGGGCCGGTCAAAGATGGCGTGGCGCGTATAAAAATCGCGTAAACGGAAAAGGCCGTTCCATCGTGGATGGAACGGCCTTTCAAACGCTGGACTTGGTTTCGCGCGTGTTACGGCAGCAGAATAGTCGAACCCGTGGTGCGGCGCCCTTCGAGATCGGCGTGCGCACGGCCGACGTCCGTCAGCGCGTAACGCTGATTGATGCTCGTCTTGACCTTGCCCGACACCAGCACGTCGAACAGCTCGGCTGACATCGCCTCGTAATCGCTGCGCTTCGCGATATAGGAAAAGAGCGTCGGGCGCGTGAAGAACAGCGAGCCGCGTCCGGCGAATTCCGATGAATCGATCGGCGGCAACGGTCCCGAGGCATTGCCGAAGCTCACGAACATGCCGAGCGGCGCGAGGCAGTCGAGCGAAGCCGTAAACGTATCCTTGCCGATGGAGTCGTACACCACCGGCACGCCCGCGCCGTTGGTGATCTCGCGCACCCGCTTCGTGAAGTTCTCGCGCGTGTAGACGATCGCGTGATCGCAGCCGTGCGCCTTCGCGATCTCGGCTTTTTCGTCGGAGCCGACCGTGCCGATCACCGTCGCGCCGAGCGCCTTCGCCCACTGGCAAACCAGCAGGCCGACGCCGCCCGCCGCGGCCTGGATCAGGATCGTGTCGCCGGCTTTCACCGGATAGGTCCGGCGCAGCAGATATTGTGCGGTCAAGCCTTGCAGCATCACCGAGGCCGCCTGCTCGTCGCTCAATGCGTCGGGCAGCTTGATCACCTGCGCCGCCGACAGCACGCGCTCCTGCGCGTAGGCGCCGGGCGGCCGCGCGACATAGGCGACGCGATCGCCCGCTTTCAGACCGCTCACGCCCGAGCCGACCGCGGTCACTTCACCGGCCGCCTCCATGCCGAGACCGCCGGGCAGCGGCAACGGATACAGACCCGTGCGGAAATACACGTCGATGTAGTTCAGCCCGACCGCCGTCTGCCTGATGCGGATCTCGCCCGCGCCCGGCTCGCCTACTTCCACGTCGACCCATTTCATCACCTCGGGGCCGCCGGTTTTATCGAATCGGATTGCTTTGCTCATCATGTCTCCTGGATGTCTGGTCTGGTTCGGCCTGGATCGGGATTGCGCAAGCGCGCGTTCTCATACCTGCTGCGTCAGGCGCAAGGTCAGCACGTCGAGAATCATGCGCGCGGTCGAAATATTGGTCGCGCAGGGAATGTTGTGCACGTCGCACGCGCGCACCAGCGCGTTGATGTCGGGCTCGTGCGGTTGCGGCGTCATCGGATCGCGCAGAAAGATCACCATGTTCACGCGCCCTTCCGCGAGTTGCGCGCCGATCTGCAGATCGCCGCCATGCGGGCCCGACAACATGCGCTCGACCGTCAGGCCGTGCGCCTCGGCGATGCGCGAGCCGGTCGTGCCGGTCGCGATGATGTCGCAGCGCCCGAGCGTATCGACGTATTCGCCGGCCAGCTTGACGATGTCGTCCTTCTTGTGATCGTGCGCGATCAGCGCAATGCGGGTGGTCATGACGTAAGACTCCTGAAACCGTGGTGGTTGTCGTTGTTGTAGTGAGCGTGAGGGTGAGGGTGAGGGTGAGGGTGAGCGTAAGGCCGCCGCCGCGGAACGTGCCGGTTAGAACGTGCCCGGATACGCGCCGCCGTCGATCAGCCAGTTTTGCCCGGTGATGTAGCCGGCATGCACGCTGCACAGGAACGCGCAGGCGCGGCCGAATTCATCGCGATTGCCGAAACGGCCGGCGGGGATCGTTTTCATGCGCTGCCGGCGCGCTTCCTCGACGGAGATGTTTTGCGCTCTGGCTTGCGCATCGAACGTGACGGCGATGCGGTCGGTGTCGAACAGACCGGGCAGCAGGTTGTTGATCGTGACGCCGGTGGGCGCCACCTTGCGCGCGAGTCCGGCGACGAAGCCGGTCAGCCCCGAACGCGCGCCGTTCGACAAACCCAGCACGTCGATCGGCGCCTTCACCGCCGAACTCGTGATGTTGACGATGCGCCCATAACCGCGCGCGCTCATCGAGTCGATGGTCGCGCGGATCAGTTCGATCGGCGTGAGCATGTTGCTCTCCAGCGCGCGGATCCAGTCCTCGTGCGAGAAGTCGCGGAAGTCGCCCGGCGGCGGCCCGCCCGCATTATTGACGAGGATGTCCGGTTGCGGACAGGCGGCGAGCGCCGCGGCGCGGCCTTCGGGCGTGGTGATGTCGCACGCCACCGTGTGCACTTCCACGCCGCTTTGCCGGCGAATCTCGGCGGCGGTCGCCTCCAGCGTCTCGGCGGTGCGCGCGACGATCGTCAGGTTGACGCCTTCGGCGGCGAGCGCTTCCGCGCAGCCGCGCCCGAGTCCCTTGCTGGCCGCGCAAACCAGCGCGGTGCGTCCTGCGATTCCCATGTCCATGTGTGTTTCCTTGTGGCGAAGTTCTGGCGCGACGGCGGGGCTGCGCGAGCCTGGCGCGGCGAAGTCTCCCCCGATTCTAGAAGAATCGGTGCCCGATTGCGCCGGGCCGCTGCAATCTCCGGTATCTTCGGGCGGCACTCTTTCGGTAAACTTGCGCCGTGGCGCGCGCATCTCGCCGGTTTCCGGCCGTGCTGACGCGCCGAACCGATCCCTCTAGCCGCCGCTCGCGCCCCCGCCATGACTCAGGACAGCCGTTTCCCCAATCTTTTCATCCTCGATCACCCGCTGATCCAGCACAAGCTGTCACACATGCGCGACCGGGACACCTCCACCCGCACGTTCCGCGAACTGCTGCGCGAGATCACGCTGTTGATGGGCTACGAGATCACCCGCAACCTGCCGATGACCACGCGGCGCCTGACCACGCCGCTCGTCGAGATCGACGCCCCGGTGATCGCCGGCAAGAAACTGGCGATCGTGCCGGTGCTGCGGGCCGGCATCGGCATGTCGGACGGCTTGCTGGAACTGGTGCCGTCGGCGCGCGTGGGGCACATCGGCGTATATCGCGCCGCGGATCACCGGCCGGTCGAATATCTGGTGCGCCTGCCGGATCTCGAAGACCGCGTGTTCATTCTGTGCGATCCGATGGTCGCGACCGGCTACTCGGCCGTGCACGCGGTGGACGTGCTCAAGCGCCGCAACGTGGCCGGCGAGAACATTCTGTTCCTCGCGCTGGTAGCCGCGCCCGAAGGCGTGCAGGTGTTCCAGAACGCGCACCCGGACGTCAAGCTGTATGTGGCTTCGCTCGATTCGCATCTGAACGAGCACGCGTATATCGTGCCGGGTCTCGGCGATGCGGGGGACCGGCTGTTCGGGACGAAGAACTGAAGGCGGGTTGAAAGAAGGGGCGGCGGCGGGCGGCAATCGCCGTTGCCGCCGGGCATGTGCGTGTCAGGCCGGAACGATCGACAACTCGAGTCGCTTTCCCAGTGCGGCGAGCGCCGCCGCGATCGTGTCGATCTTGGTCGCGTGACCGAGGTCGATCACACGCTGGATGTCCTGCGAACGCGTGTGAAGGCGCCTGGCGAGTTCGGCAGGCGACACTTTTTGCGCCAGCATCTCGTTGAGCAGCAGCACCTTTGCGGCCAGGCTGGCAGGCAATTCGATCAGCGTTTCGCCGCGCCGCGCCTTTGACGGCAACGGCACCGGGCGTTTGTCTTCGAAGTAGAAATCCATCGCGGTCGCCAGCGCGTCGGCCGCCATTTCACGCGCTTCCTCAAGTGTGCCGCCGCTGGTCAGCGCCTCGGGAATGTCACGAAAAGACACGGTAAAACCGCCTTCATCCGGTTCGATGCGTGCGGGATAGCGAAACATAGGTCAATCTCCGGTGGTGCGTAAGGGAAAGGCTCGGGTGGTGACGAAGCCCCTCGCGGGGCTTGCCTCTATTTGCATTTCAGTTGTTTGAGAATTGCTTGACGAAGCGGCTCCGATATCTCATGAGCGGGATGCCTCGGCAGCGTGGTCTGCCGACCGTTCAGATACACCTTCAAATGCTTGCTGCCTTGCTGGAAAGTCGCTCCCTGGTCAGCGAGCCAACGTCTGAACTCGCTTTGCTTCACCGGCCCTCCTGTGTCCGTGAACACAGCGCCAATTACAAGCATAAATGTTTATAAACGAAGCGCCTGCGGCCGCCTGAAAAACCCGCTTGGCCAGGTCCATGTGCGCCGACGAGCCGCTGCCGCCTGCTTTCCGCGCACTTTCCCGCCACGCGCCCCTCTGCCACGCCCCATCGGCGTGATAAAATTCGAATCCGCTCAAGGAGCGGCTCAACTTGCACCGCCCGCTTGCACCATTGGCACCCGCGCCTCGCGCGTCGCGCCTTTACGCGGAGCCTGTGGTAACCGGCGCGGTTGGAGCGGCACTCAGCCGTGCGCTGGCCGCACGCCTCGTCCCAACCCCAACCGCGCTGCCGACTTTCTGTCCCGTGAGCCGGGGCCGGCCGGGCGTGATCAAGCTGACAGGTCTAAAACCAGACTGACATCGGGCAGCCAGGCGGTCCGGCATGGGGCGGGTCCGACCTCGAGGCGCAAGACCGCGATTCGCACGCGCAAGCGGCCGGCATCGCAACGACAATTGCACAATGCGTGCGCCCCGCTGGCGCGCGCGACGGAGAAAGGTATGGCGGGTCATTCGAAGTGGGCCAACATCAAGCATAAAAAAGCAGCGGCCGATGCCAAGCGCGGCAAGGTCTGGACGCGGCTCATCAAGGAAATTCAGGTCGCGGCGCGCATGGGCGGCGGCGACATCGACTCGAACCCGCGTCTGCGGCTCGCCGTCGAAAAGGCGTACGACGCCAACATGCCCAAAGACAACGTCAACCGCGCGATCCAGCGCGGCGTGGGCGGCGTGGACGGCGCAAGCTACGAGGAAATCCGCTACGAAGGCTACGGCATCGGCGGCGCGGCGGTCATCGTCGATACGATGACCGATAACCGCACGCGCACGGTGGCCGAAGTGCGTCACGCGTTCTCGAAGAACGGCGGCAACATGGGCACGGACGGCTCGGTGTCGTTCATGTTCGATCACGTCGGCCAGTTCCTGTTCGCGCCCGGCACGGCTGAAGACAAGCTGATGGAAGCCGCGCTCGAAGCCGGCGCCGACGACGTCGTCACGAACGACGACGGCAGTATCGAAGTGCTGTGCCCGCCGAACGATTTCCCGAAGGTGAAGACCGCGCTCGAAGCCGCGGGCTTCAAGGCCGAGCTGGCCGAGGTCACGATGAAACCTCAAACGGAAGTCGAATTCACCGGCGACGACGCAGTGAAAATGCAGAAGCTGCTCGACGCGCTGGAGAATCTGGACGACGTGCAGGAAGTCTATACAAACGCCGCCATCGCCGACGAATGAGCGCGCCCCCGCGGCGCGCGGCGCGAGTTCGCACCGAACACCGCGCCACGCCGCCGGCCGGCCCTCGCGTCGTCGCTGAACGGGCGTTGGCGGACGCTAGCGGGCCTTCGCGCCCGCTGCCCGCCACGGCCACTCCGGTTCGCTTATGTGCCCTGCGCCACTTCCCGGCTGCGAGCGCTGTGCGAATCTTGCTGATATCCACGGCTGAGCGCGCGCTGCGTCGGCCGTTCATGGTTTTTAAGTCTCGGGGATTCTCATGAAGTTACTCGTCGTCGGTTCCGGCGGTCGCGAACATGCGCTCGCATGGAAGCTCGCGCAATCGCCGCGGGTCCAGCTCGTCTACGTGGCGCCAGGCAACGGCGGCACCGTCCAGGACGAGCGTCTGCGCAACATCGACATGAGCGAGCCCGCCGCGCTCGCCGATTTCGCCGAGAAAGAGCAGATCGCCTTCACGCTGGTCGGGCCGGAAGCGCCGCTCGCCGCCGGCATCGTGAATCTGTTCCGCTCGCGCGGTCTGAAGATTTTCGGGCCGACCAAGGAGGCCGCTCAACTCGAAAGCTCGAAGGATTTCGCCAAGGCGTTCATGAAGCGTCACGCGATCCCGACCGCAGAATACGAAACCTTCGCCGACGTCGCCGCCGCGCACGCGTATCTGGACGCCAGGGGCGCGCCGATCGTCATCAAGGCCGACGGCCTCGCCGCCGGCAAGGGCGTGGTGGTCGCGCAAACGCTGGAAGAAGCGCACGCGGCGGTCGACATGATGCTGTCGGACAACAAGCTCGGCGACGCCGGCGCGCGTGTCGTGATCGAGGAATTCCTCACGGGCGAGGAAGCGAGCTTCATCGTGATGGTGGACGGCAAACACGTGCTGCCGCTCGCGTCGAGCCAGGACCACAAGCGCCTGCTCGACGGCGACCAGGGCCCGAACACCGGCGGCATGGGCGCGTATTCGCCCGCGCCGATCGTCACGCCGCAACTGCATGCGCGCGTGATGCGCGAAATCATTCTGCCGACCGTGCGCGGCATGGAGAGGGAAGGCATCCGCTATACGGGCTTCCTGTACGCCGGTTTGATGATCGACGCGCAAGGCAATCCGAAGACGCTCGAATTCAACTGCCGCATGGGCGACCCCGAAACGCAGCCGATCATGGCGCGTCTGAAGGGCGACTATTCGAAGGTGGTCGAGCAGGCAATCGCCGGCACGCTCGATACGGTCGAACTGGAATGGGACCGCCGTACCGCGCTGGGCGTCGTGCTCGCCGCGTACAACTATCCTGACACGCCGCGCAAGGGCGACCGTATCAGCGACATTCCCGCTGAAACCTCGGATTCGGTCACGTTCCACGCCGGCACCACGCTCGCGGACGGCAAGCTCACCACCTCGGGCGGCCGCGTGCTGTGCGTGGTGGGCCTGGCGGACTCGGTGCGCAGCGCCCAGTCGGTCGCGTATGAAACGATCAACCAGATTTCGTTCGACGGCATGCAGTATCGGCGCGACATCGGCTACCGGGCGCTGAACCGCAAGCACGACGCCAGGACCGAAGGCAAGCAGTAGGCCATGCCCCACTCGCCCGCGTGCGGCGCCAACGGCGCTACACTGCGGGTTTTCGCGACCGGTTTCGCGGCCGTTTCCGTGCTCATTGCATCAGGCGATGCCGATATCGGCTCATGCGGGCCAATAGCCCGACTGCCCGGCGCGAATCACCGTACCGCCGCGCCTTCGCAGGTTCATCCTGCCGATGGCCCGGCCGTCGCCCTTCACGTAGAACCCGCGGCACGACGAGCGTGCCGCCCTCAGCACCTGCATTCATGAACGATTCGAGCTTCGACGCACAGGCCGTGCGCAGCTGGCTGCAAGGCCTGCAAACGCAGATCGCGGACACGCTGGGCGCGTTCGACGGCACGCCGTTCGCAACCGACGCATGGCAGCGCGCCCCCGGCGAGAAGCTGCGCGGCGGCGGCTGCACGCGGATCCTGGAAGGCGGCAACTTCTTCGAGCGCGCCGGCATCGGCTTCTCCGACGTCGCGGGCGACGCGTTGCCCGGTTCGGCGAGCGCGGCGCGCCCGCAGTTGGCCGGGCGCGGCTTCGAGGCGATGGGCGTGTCGCTCGTGCTGCATCCGCACAATCCGCATTGCCCGACCGTGCATATGAACGTGCGCTTGCTGGTCGCCACCAAGGCCGGCGAGGAGCCGGTGTTCTGGTTCGGCGGCGGCATGGATCTCACGCCCTACTATGGCTACGAGGAAGACGCACGGCATTTTCACCGCGTCTGCCGCGACGCGCTGCAGCCTTATGGCGCGGAGCTTTACCCGAGTTTCAAGCGCTGGTGCGACGAGTATTTCTTCCTCAAGCACCGCAACGAACCGCGCGGCATCGGCGGGATTTTCTTCGACGATTTCTCCGCGCCGGGCTTCGCTCAATCGTTCGCGATGGTGAAGAGCGTCGGCGAGGGATTCCTCGAGGCGTATCTGCCGATCATCGAAAAGCGCCGCAACATTCCATATGGCCAGGCCGAGCGCGATTTCCAGGCTTACCGGCGCGGGCGCTACGTCGAGTTCAATCTGGTGTTCGACCGTGGCACACTGTTTGGGCTGCAAAGCGGCGGACGCACCGAATCGATTCTGATGTCGATGCCGCCTGTGGTGAACTGGCGCTACAACTGGCAGCCCGAGCCGGGCACGCCGGAAGCGCGCCTTTACAGCGATTTTCTCGTGCCGCGCGAATGGGTGTGAGGCCGGGCCGGCCCGCACGCCCCTTCACGTGGACACGACAAAAGGATCCTCACCTGAAGCCGAACGCTCATCCTGTCGCCCTGCCTCGCCGGATCGGACTGCTCGGCGGCACGTTCGATCCGATTCACGACGGCCACCTCGCGCTCGCGCGGCGTTTCGCCGAGGTGCTGCGCCTGACCGAACTGGTGCTGCTGCCGGCCGGTCAGCCGTGGCAGAAGTCGGACGTGTCGCCGGCCGTGCATCGACTCGCGATGACACGCGCCGCGGCAAGCGAACTGGTGCTGCCCGGCGTGGCCGTGCGGGTCGCGACCGACGAAATCGAACACGACGGCCCCACCTATACGGTCGACACGCTGCAACGCTGGCGCGAACGCGAAGGCGGGCAAGCGTCGATCGCGCTGCTGATCGGCGCGGATCAACTCGTGCACCTCGACACATGGCGCGACTGGCGGCGCCTGTTCGACTACGCGCACATTTGCGCGGCCACGCGGCCGGGCTTCGACCTCGCGTCGATTCCAGCGGCGCTGGCGCGGGAAATCGACGCGCGCCGCGCCCGCGCCGAGGTGCTGCAAGCCACGCCCAGCGGCCACTTGCTGATCGATACGACGCTGGCGTTCAACGTCTCGGCCACCGACATTCGCGCGCATCTGCGCGAACAGGTGAGCCGGCGGCTCGCCCAGCACGCGAGCGGCGAACCGCAAGACCAGAAACAGCGCGAGCGCGCGCAAGCAAGCCAGGACCAGGCCAAGGCCGTGAGCCATGTCCCCACCGCGGTGTGGGACTATATTCTTCAACATCATCTGTACCACCGGTAATCTCATGGATATTCGCAAACTGCAACGCGTGATCGTCGACGCTCTCGAAGACGTCAAGGCGCAAGACATCAAGGTGTTCAACACCAGCCACCTGACCGCGCTGTTCGATCGCGTGATCGTCGCGAGCGGCACCTCCAACCGACAGACCAAGGCGCTCGCTTCGAGCGTGCGGGAAGGCGTGAAGGAAGCCGGCGGCGACATCATCAGCACCGAGGGCGAGGACATCGGCGAATGGGTGCTGGTCGATTGCGGCGACGCGGTCGTGCACATCCTGCAACCGGCGCTGCGCCAGTACTACAACCTCGAGGAAATCTGGGGCGACAAGCCGGTGCGCATCAAGCTGTCGACGCCCGATCCGTTCGGCGGCGCGCGCTCGAGCGAGCCCGACGACGAGGACGAGGAAGACGAAGCGCCCGCCGCGAAGCCCGCGCGCAAGGCGACGGCGCGCCGCAAGTAAGCGCGCGTTGCCGGCCCGCCGCGTCGTCCGCAAGACAAGTTCGCGACCGCATTCGTGATGAAACTGCATATCCTCGCCGTCGGCCACAAGATGCCGGACTGGATCGCCACCGGCTTCGACGAATACGCGAAGCGCATGCCGCCCGAGCTGCGCATCGAGCCGCGCGAGATCAAGCCCGAGCAGCGTTCGTCGGGACGGCCGGCGGAAAGCGTGATGGCCGCCGAGCGGCAGAAGATCGAAGCCGCGTTGCCGAAGAACGCGCGCATCGTCGCGCTCGACGAACGCGGCAAGGACTGGACCACCATGCAGCTTGCGGGCGCCCTGCCCGGCTGGCAGCAGGACGGCCGCGACGTGGCGTTTCTGATCGGCGGCGCCGACGGGCTCGATCCCGATCTGAAGGCGCGCGCCGATATGCTGCTGCGCGTGTCGAGCCTCACCTTGCCGCACGCGATGGTCCGCGTGCTGCTCGCCGAGCAGCTTTACCGTGCGTGGACCATCACGCAAAATCACCCCTATCATCGCGCGTGAGCGAAACGGCTGGCGCCGCGCGGCAGGGCGATCGGCTCGTTGCCTCGTTGCCTCGTTGCCTCGTTGACTTGCGTTGCCGCGCATCTGTGCAAATGCTTATCCCTGCATCAAGCCGTGCGATTACGCACGCGGGTAAGCAGGCAAGCGCGCACGCCTCGCTGAGCGCGCATGCGCCCGCGCGTCGGACTGCGAGCAAGGCTCGCGCGACGCCGCGAGCAACGCGCTCACTCGCAGCTTGACGCCATCCGTTTCATCGAGACCTGTTCATGCCCATGCCCGCCGACTCGCTGCATCCGTTCGTTTATCTCGCCTCCCAAAGTCCGCGCCGCCAGGAGTTGCTGCAACAACTCGGCGTGCGCTTCGAACTGCTGCTGCCGCGTCCCGATGAAGATGCCGAGGCGCTTGAAGTGGAACTGCCCGGCGAGCACGCGCGCGACTACGTGCAGCGCGTGTGCGTCGCCAAGGCGCACGCGGCCCGGGCGCGCCTCGTAGCGGGAGGACATGCCGCACGGCCGATCCTGGTTGCGGATACAACCGTCACGATCGACGACGCGATTCTCGGCAAGCCGGTCGACGCGGACGACGCCGTCACGATGCTCGCGCGCCTCGCCGGACGCGCTCACGAAGTGCTGACGGCCGTTGCCGTGGTGGACGCGCAAGGCGCGCTGCTGCCCGCCGCGCTATCGGTGTCGAAGGTGCGTTTTGCTGCAATGCACGCAGACGCGATCCGTCGCTATGCGGCGAGCGGCGAGCCGCTCGGCAAGGCGGGCGCCTACGGCGTGCAGGGACGCGCCGCCGAGTTCATCGAGCATATCGACGGGTCCTATTCAGGTATCATGGGTTTGCCGCTTTTTGAAACCGCTGCGCTCCTGCGCGCAGCGCGCATCGACTTCTAAAACAACACCATGAATGAAGAAATCCTGATCAATGTCACGCCGCAGGAAACGCGCGTCGCGCTCGTTCAGCAAGGCGCCGTCCAGGAACTTCACGTCGAGCGAACGCTGTCGCGCGGGCGCGTCGGCAACGTCTATCTGGGCAAGGTCGTGCGCGTGTTGCCGGGCATGCAATCGGCTTTCATCGACATCGGTCTCGAACGCGCCGCGTTTTTGCACGTAGCCGATATCTGGCATCCGCGCATTGCCGGCGAACCGCAGCATCAGGCGCCGCATCAGCCGATCGAGAAGATCGTGTTCGAAGGGCAAACGCTGATGGTGCAGGTCGTCAAGGACCCGATCGGCACCAAGGGTGCGCGGCTCTCCACGCAAGTGAGCATTGCCGGGCGCACGCTGGTGTATCTGCCGCAGGAACCGCACATCGGCATCTCGCAGAAGATCGAAAGCGAGGCCGAACGCGAAGCGGTGCGCGCGCGCTTGACCGCAGTGCTGCCCGCCGATGAAAAAGGCGGCTACATCGTACGCACGATCGCCGAAGATGCAAGCAGCGAGGAACTCGCCGGCGACGTCGCGTATCTGCGCAAGACGTGGGCGACGATCATTTCGCAAGGCCAGCGCATGCCGCCCACCAGCCTGCTGTATCAGGATCTGAATCTCGCGCAACGCGTGCTGCGCGATTTCGTCAACGACGAAACGTCGCGCATTCAGGTCGACTCGCGCGAGACGTATCAAATGCTCGCCGACTTCGCCGCGGAATTCACGCCGGCGGTGTCGTCGAAGCTGCATCACTACACCGGCGAGCGGCCGCTCTTCGATCTGTACAACATCGAGGCGGAAATTCAGCGCGCGCTGTCGCGCCGGGTGGAGCTGAAGTCGGGCGGCTATCTCGTGATCGACCAGACCGAAGCGATGACCACCATCGACGTGAACACCGGCGGCTACGTCGGCGCGCGCAACTTCGACGACACGATCTTCAAGACCAATCTCGAAGCCGCGCACACCATCGCGCGGCAATTGCGGCTGCGTAACCTCGGCGGCGTGATCATCATCGACTTCATCGATATGGAAAACGTCGAGCATCGCGACCAGGTGCTGGGCGAATTGAAGAAGGCGTTGTCGCGCGATCGCACGCGCGTGACCGTGAATGGTTTTTCGCAGCTCGGGCTGGTGGAGATGACGCGCAAGCGAACGCGCGAATCGCTCGCGCATGTGCTGTGCGAGCCTTGCCCCGTGTGCCAGGGCAAGGGGCAAGTCAAGACGCCGCGCACCGTGTGCTATGACGTGCTGCGCGAGATCCTGCGCGAATCGCGGCAGTTCAATCCGCGCGAGTTTCGCGTGGTGGCGTCGCAGCAGGTGATCGATCTGTTTCTCGAGGAAGAGTCGCAGCATCTGGCGATGCTGATGGATTTCATCGGCAAGACGGTGTCGTTGCAGGTGGAGTCGAATTTGAGCCAGGAGCAGTACGACATCGTGTTGATGTGAACCGCCATGCATGATCGACCGGCCTGGAATGCGCCAAGGGTGGCCACCGGATTCTCGATCGGCGATGTAATTGCCGCAGTCCTTTTATTCCGTTCGAAAGCGCATGCAATTGGCATTCGGGTCGCCCTGGCGATTGACAACAGGGCGCAACAAACGCCTAACAATTTGGCATAAAAGGTCGCGGCCAACCGTCCGCGCGCCGCTTTTTAAGCCCCGCTCAGCGGGGCTTAATTGTTCTGCGAACCGGATCAGTGTCGATGTTTCATCAAATCACGAAGATGATGCTCCCTGAACCACTGGCTTAGCCGCTCCTCATTGCTGGATGCGGCCCAAATCGCAGCGCCACATGCAACGACGACAATCCCCAACAAAATCGCCAACATTGAATCCGACATGGCGGCCTCCTTATCAGGTTGCGACCATGCTTACATTTTAGGCGATGATCAATCGGCAATTTGACGTTGGCAGTTCGCGGAAAATTAACCTAGTCTATTCGTTAGACGCAAATAAATAGAGCCTTCGGCCGAACACGAGGAATGACACGGGAGATATATGAATATCCTTATCGACCAGGATATTGCGCATATCAGTCGCGTGATGCGGCTGTCGTCGTATGGTGAGTTGGGTGATCCTCATCTCTCAACCCATTACTGGCGACAGCGGCTCAACGCGCTCCTCGATTACGACCACCTCACGCAAGCTCAGCTTCGCGCAGTGGATGGCCTGCTATTGGAACTCGACGAACTCACCGACGACAGTCCGTATTAGATCGGTTCGCTCAAACCGATTGCCAGGCAACGACGAGGAGGGATGTGCCATGCACGCCGATCAAGTTCAATACAAGACGTCGACCATCATGCCGCTGGCGCCCATTTCGATACCGGGCTATGCGGCGATGGCCGTGGTGACGCATCGAAACGGCAAGCGGGAGACGTTCGGCATTCTGGGGTACTTTGCGTCCGAGAAGGCGGCCTGTCAGTTCGCTATCGAGTACGCGAAAGCCCGTATCGATGGACGTCGTCGGCCCGTGCCGGGACGCGAAGGCCAACAAGCCGCTACCCCCGCGGCAACGCCGCCTCGATAAACACCGCGCACAACGCTTCCATCCCCTTCGCGTCTTCTTCGTCGAAACGCGCGACGACCGGACTATCCACATCCCATACGCCGATCAGCGTGCCGTCGGGCGCGACGAGCGGCACGACGATTTCCGACTGCGATGCCGAATCGCACGCAATGTGCCCCGGAAACGCGTGCACGTCGCGCACCACTTGCGTCTGCCGGGTTTGCGCGGCCGTGCCGCAGACGCCCTTGCCGAGCGCGATGCGCACGCAGGCCGGCTTGCCCTGGAACGGGCCGACCACCAGTTCCCGGCCGTCGTGAAAGTAGAAGCCGGCCCAGTTCAGATCGCTCAGCGAATGGAACACGAACGCGGAAAAATTCGCGGCGTTGGCGATCCAGTCGGTTTCGCCGGCGAGCAGTGCACGCGCCTGCCCGACCAGTTCTTCGTATTGCGCGGCCTTGGGCAGATGCGTGGTGGAGGAGACTTCGAACATGGCGACGTCCGTGATGAAAGCGAAAAGAGGAACAGCAAGGCCGTGCAGTTTAAATCAAGCGGCCATTTCGTTCAGCACGGGTGCCGATCCTCATTCGACACCGAGAATCACGCTCGATGCCTTGAAAATCGCCGTTGCCGACTGGCCGCTCGCGAGACCCAGGCGTTCCACGCTTTCGTTGGTAATGATCGCCGCGATGCTTGCGCCGCTCGTCCCGCCCGCGCTGATCGTCACTTCGGAATTCACCGCGCCCTTCGTCACCGCGGACACCGTGCCGGCGATGCAATTGCGCGCCGACACCTGGCGCTTCTCCACGTCGACCATCACGATCACCGACGATGCCTTGACCAGCGCGAACGCCTTCTTTCCTGGCGCAAGTCCGAGCGACGTGGCGCTACCGTGTGTGACGATCGAGACGATCTCGAGACCGTCGTCGGTGCGCAGCGTGACTTCGTCGTTCACCGCGCCGCGTTTGACTGCGGTCACTTCGCCGGCGAATTGATTGCGGGCGCTGGTTTGCATGCCGTTCTCCTGGTTTCGTGGTTACCTGGTTGAAGCAGCCTCGCAAAACGCGTTTCGAGGCAAGGGGTCGAACAAGCAAGGCGAGTGTAGCGGACCACTCGCCGCGCGTGGCGGGATCGTGCGAGGCGCGCTATCGCCTCAGTCAACGCCAGTCAGCAGTCAGCCCCGGCCCGTTTCGATCCGCATCGACCACCCCGCCGCGCCGCGCGACACCGTATCATCGTGCCCTGGACCTTCCACGCCGAACCCTATGCCTGTCGCCGTTTTTTCCCGCCTTGCCGCCGCGTTGCCGAGCGCCTGCCGCGCCGCCGCGCTGTGCACCGCCTTCACCGCTCTGGCGACGATCGCCGCCTGCAGCAACCCCTCGTCGCCACGCGACGCGCATGCGCCGCTCGACACCGTCGCGCTCTACCCGATCGCCAATTACGACCAGAACGTCGACCACTGGCTGGAGCCGGATAGCCCGAGCTACGACCGGCCGTTCCTGAGCCCCGCCGAACAGCGGGCGCACTTCAAGGCGCTCCACGCGCGCTACTTCGGCACCGGCACGAGCTCGCCCTCGCCGTGGAATTCCGCTTACGTGACGATGCGCGTGTACCGCCAGCAAGGGGCGGACATCGCCGCGTTGCAAGAGCGCCGCATCGCCAAGTTCGACAACTCCGGCAAGCGCGGCGCGGCCGTCGGCTACGGCGAAAATTTCCGGCCGCACGACAAGGCGTGGATCGACGCCATCGCGCAAAACATGGACGTCGGGCAGTTCACGCAGGAACCCGTCTACCAGCCGGAGCGCCGCGCGATCGCCACGAACAACCTGATGGTGCGCGAGCTGCCGACGACGGACCCGTCGTTCTACGACCACCGTCTGGCCGGCGAAGGCTATCCGTTCGACAATCTGCAAATCTCGGCCGTGCGGCCGGGCACGCCGCTGTACGTATTGGGCGGCAGCGCCGACGGCGCATGGCGCTACGTGCAAACGCCCGACGTGCAAGGCTGGGTGCGCAGCGACGGGCTCGGCATGGCCGACGAGCGCTTCGTCGACAGCTGGCGCGCCGCCGCGGCAAAGTCGCTGGGCGCGGTGACGGTGGCGTCGGCGCCGGTGCGTGACAGCCGCGGCGTATTCCGCTTCGATGCGCCGGCGGGCACGCTGCTGCCGCTCGCACCAATCGCGATCGCCGATTCCCGAGCGGGCAAGGCACCCAGCCCCGACGCCCCCATCGCCCGCAAAGTCCTCGTGCCTGCCCGCGATGCGGACGGCCACGCGCTCATTCGCAGCGCCGAACTCAGCGACGCGCAAATCGCTCCGATGCCGCTCGCCGCCACCCCGCGTCATCTGGCGACGCTGCTCAAAGCGCTGATCGGCCGGCCTTACGGCTGGGGCAACAGCGGGCTCTACAACGACTGCTCGTCGGAATTGCAAAGCATCTTCGCGGCCTTCGGCGTATGGCTGCCGCGCCATTCGTCGACGCAGATGAGCGCCGGGCGCATGACCGATCTATCGGCGTCCACGCCCGCGCAGCGGCTCGATTATCTGGCCGGGCACGGCGAACCGATGCGCACGCTGATCTACATCGGCGGCCACGTGATGCTTTATCTCGGCAACACGACCCGCAACGGCGTCGCGGTGCCGGTGGTCTATCAGGACGTGTGGGGGCTGCGGCCCGCCGACAACAGCCGGCGCGCGGTGATCGGCGGCTCGGTGATCCTGCCGCTGCTGGAACACATCCCCGAGGACGCCGCGCTGCAATCGCTCGCGGCGACGCCGATTTTCCAGATCAGCATCCTCGGTGCGCCGGACGGCGGCGCGGCAACGCCGCCTGACGACGACAATCCGGCCGGCTGAACGCCTCGCCGGTCCTGGACCATGCATGCGGCCAGCCAGGCGCTGCGTCCGCGGCAGGCGGAGACACACGGAACCGCACACCCGTACTCAAAAATATTTTTCCCGGAGTGTCGATTCCACGGCGCGGTGCTCGTCGTAACGTTGAAGACCCGGCTCGCGCAGCCGGTCTTTCACCTCACGAACCTGTTACTTCAAGGAGTCGCCGTCATGTCCAGCCCCGCTGTCAAACCGATCCCCGAAGGCATGCATTCGCTCACGCCCTATCTGGTCTGCGCGAATGCCGCGAACGCCATCGCGTTCTACGTGAAAGCCTTCAATGCCGTCGAACAGTTCCGCCTGCCCGCGCCGGACGGCCGGGTCATGCACGCGTGCCTGAAGATCGGCGACTCCATGCTGATGCTGACCGACGAATGGCCGGAGCATCAAACGTTCGGTCCGAATTCACTGAAAGGCACGCCGGTCACGATTCATCACTATGTGCAGGATGTCGACGCCAGTTTCAGGCAGGCGGTCGAAGCGGGCGCCACGGTGACCCTGCCCGTGACCGACATGTTCTGGGGCGACCGCTACGGTCAGGTGAAAGACCCGTTCGGCCATAGCTGGTCGCTGGCCACGCACAAGCGCGATCTGAGCATGGAAGAGATTCAGGCCGGCATGCGCGACATGCAGTGCGGTCAGCCGTGAACCGCACGCGCCATCCATAAACAGGAGACTCGTCATGCAAAAGATTGCGCCGTGCCTGTGGTGCGACGGCAATGCGGAAGAAGTCGCGCGCTTCTATACGTCGGTGTTTTCCAATTCCCGCATCGCCACCACCCTGCACTACACGGAAGCCGGCCCCGGCCCGGAGGGCGGCGCGCTGGCCGTGACGTTCGAGATCGACGGCCAGGAGTTCATGGCGATGAACGGCGGCCCGGATTACCCGTTCACGCCGGCCATTTCGCTGTTCGTGCACTGCGGCTCGCAACAGGAGGTCGACCACTACTGGGCGAAACTCGGCGAGGGCGGCGCGCCCTGGCAATGCGGCTGGCTTCGGGACAAGTTCGGCGTCTCGTGGCAGATCGCGCCTGACGCCCTCCTCCGCATGCTGCAAGATCCGGACAGGGTGAAAGCGAATCGCGTGATGCAGGCCATGATGACAATGATCAAGCTGGACATCGCGACGCTCGAAGAGGCTTATCGCGGAGGCTGATGCGCCGTTGCGAAACGGCCGTGAAGGCCGGACCGTCATGAAGCGCCATCAGGGCGGCCGGCCACGAGACCGCGATGTTTGATACGATCGGTCTCGACCCATGAACGGCGGGATATGAACGGTGCGCGTCAACCATCAGGCTTTCTTCTACTCGCTGTTCGTCGCGCGCCTCGCCGATCAGATCCTGCTGTTTCTCGTGCCGCTCGTCGTATTTCAAACGACGCACCAGGTCTCGTGGTCGGGCCTCGCGTTCTTTATCGAAACGCTGCCGCGCTACCTGGTGTTTCCCTTCTTCGGCGCTTTATGCGACCGCATTTCGCCGCTCAGGCTGATGCGGGTCAGTCAGACCATACGGGCGCTGGTGTGTTTCGGCGGCGTGCTGGCCTATGCGCTGTTTGGCGGCATCGGCTGGCTGATCGCGCTATCGGCTTTATGCGGCGTGTTGACGAGCCAGGGCCTCGTCGCGCGCGAAGTGATGTTGCCGCGGATCTTCAGCACGCAGCAGTTTCAGCGCGTGCTCGCCTACTCGCAGTTGGCCGATCAATTGGGTTTCGTGCTCGGCCCGATGCTGGCCGCGCTGCTGCTCGGCCTGTGGCGCTGGGAATGGGTGGTCGCCGCAACGGGCGTGCTGTTCCTGCTCGCCGACGGCGCGCTGCTACTGTGGCAACACATGAGCGGCTTTCGCGCCGACGCCCCGCCTTCCGCCGCACCGGGCCACTGGACGTTGCCGTTACGCATCGCGCTGCGCCACGTGCTGGTCCTGCCCGGCCTGAAAAAAATCGTGCTGCTCGCCGCCGCCGAAAATCTGGTGATCGGCGTCACGCTCGCCACCTCGGCGGCGATGGTCACCGGCTTTCACGCGCAATCGGACCGCTACTATGCCGGGCTGCAAACGGCCGGCGCCGTCGCCACTGTGGTGATTCTCCTGGCGATCGCGCGCAACGCGTGGCGGGCCGCGATGTTGGGCCGGGTCGCGTTCGTCTCGATCTGCGCGGGCGGCGTGATCGCCGGCGCGAGCGCGGCGCCGTGGGGCTATGCGCTCGGCTTCTTGCTGATCGTCGGCTTCGACAAGATGTTCAACGTCTACATTCGCAGCGCGCGGCAGAAAATCATTCCGCCGCAGGACTACGGCAAGACCACCGGCGTGATCATCCTGCTGAACAACATGACGCAGCCGCTTGCCGGTCTGCTGGTGGGTGTGTTCTCGGCGCGCACGCAAACCGGTCCGCTGATCGTGGCGCTCACGGTGGCGATGGGCGGCATCGGCGCGGCGGTCTCGGTCGGCTCGGCGTTGCTTCGGCGCAAACGCGCGTTGGTGCTCGGCGAATAGCGCGCATCCGGTTTATTCGAAAGCCGGGCGCTTCACTTCCCTACTCGCTCGCAACGCAGCTAGATCGCCTCGCAGACGACGGCAAACTTCACCAGTTGCGTCGGCCCGAACGCATTGCTAATGGCGACGTCGGCGGCGTCGCGCCCGCGCGCCATCAAGACCCGCCCCGTGCGTGGTGCGTTGTTGCGCGGGTCGAACGTCTGCCAGCATCCGCCGATATACGCCTCGAACCACGCGGCGAAATCCATCGGCGCATAAGGCGGCGGCAGGTTGACATCGCTGATATAGCCGGTGCAATACCGCGCCGGTATGTTCATCGCCCGACATAGCGTGACCGCCAGATGCGCGAAGTCGCGACACACGCCCTTTCTTTCCTGCCAGGCCTGCCATGCTGTCTTGGTGGGCCGCGCGAAGTCGTAGCCGAACACGATATGGTTGTGCGTGTAATCGCAGATCGCATCCACGCGCTCACGGCCGAGCGGCAACTTGCCGAACGTCTGCCATGCGAATTCGGACAACAGGTCGGTCTCGCAGTAGCGGCTGCCCAGCAGAAACACCAGCGTATCGTCAGGGAGTGCTTCGACCGGATGCTGATGCGTAAATGGCGGCCGCGTCTCGGGCACCGACGAGACTTCGAGCACCGCGCTCGTGGAGAGCGCTATCGTGCCCGGCGGCGCCACCAGCCGGCTGCATAGATTGCCGAAGCCGTCCCGATACTGCGTGATCGGCACCGGAGGATGGACCGTCAGCACGTCCGGGCTCAGCACCTCGTGCGCATGCGAGTAGTGCGTGTTCAACATCAACATCATCGGCGTGGGTTGCTCGCAACCATAGACCAGCTCGTAGCCAACGTGCAATTTCATTGCGGCGTCCTCTTCCAGTTGAAACGTGCTCTCAACGAGAGGCTTCCGCTTTCAGCATACACCCGCCATATTGGCTCAGATCATTCATTTGGCGGTGACGTCGCGCGTGTGGAAGTTATCAACAGAAACTGGGAACAAATCTGTGCATAACTGTCCGACAAAATCCGCAACCTGTTGATGCGATTGCCGTTTTTACAGTGACGCCGGAAGTTGGGCACGTCACGCGTGCTGCCACGAACGCCGGAAGGCGCCAGCGTGCGTCATTCGCGCAGCGCGCCTGCCGCGGCATCGTCCGCGCCTTGCTGGCCCGCCTGTGCATGGCGGGCTTCCTCGCGCCATTGCTGGCGCGAGCGAACCATTCTGCGCACCGCGAGGCGCGCCATTCTGGTCCAGCCCGATGGCCGCGGGTCCGCGAGCATGCTGAGCGCGCGGGCGTAATCGAGCGTGAGGCCGGGCGTCCACGCCATCGTCGCGGCGCGTTTGCGCAGTTGCGCGGCCACCCACAATTCCGGCGTCGTGACCACGCGCAAAAACGGCCGCCAGCCGCCGAGGCCACCCCACACGCGCGCCGACGCGCCCTCGATCGCCGCCTCGAGCGCACGCGACACGCTGCTCGAACAATTGCGATACGTGAGGTTGTAGGTCGTGTCCTGCCGATAGCTGTCCCAGAAGCGGCGCAGGCGCGCGGGATCGTAATTGCGGATGCGCACCTGAACCGTCGACGGACACCACGCCTTCGCTTCCGTGCGGTAATCGGGCTGGAATACGCCGGGCACGTCGTTCTCGCGCGTGGCGCGCAACAGCCGCGCGAAGTCGTCGGGCGAACGATCGATTTCGACGCCCGGATACAGGCTGATATAGATGCCCTCGGGCGATTCGAGCGCCGCGTGTCCGGTCGAAATCACGCCGTTGCGATCCACGGCCGCGATATAGCGATCGACGATCGGCTGCCGCCGCGCCTCGCCTTTCGCCGAACCCACCGGCGTCCATACGTGCACGGTCAGCGCGGCTTCGTCGGGGGCGGGCGGACCGTCCCATTCGACTGCGGCCAGCCGGCCGGGAGCCGCCGCGCCTGCCGCGGAACTCGCGACATCGGCTTCGGCATCACCGGACGCCACCGCCGGATTCGACGCGAGACGCCGCACGCGCGTGCTCAGCAAGAGCAGATTCCAGCCGCCGAACATCAGGCCGAGCCCGAGGCAGTAGGGCACGGTGCCGACATAGTGAGTCGGATACGGCTGATAGAAGAAAATCGCCAGCGCGATTTCGACGACGCCGCCGATCACCGCGAGCTTCCACGTGCGGTAACGCACCACTCTGGCGGAGACGATTTGCAGCAGTCCGTCGGCGAGAAACAGCGTGCCGAAGATCATCGACAGAATGAAGTGGCCGTGATGATGGCCGGCGAGTATCAGCGCCGCCGCGAAGCAGAACGCGAGTCCCTTCACGTAGCGCAGCGTGCGTTGCCCGCCCATGCCCGTCCAGGCGACCGCCAGCGTGGCGAGCCCTTCGAGCAGCAGTAAAAATGCAAACGGCATGATGGGGAAATAGAGCGCGCCGTCGAGCGCGTCGATGAACACCACCATGCCGAGCAGCAGGCTCACGCAGCCGATGCGCTGCAACGAGCGCCAGCGCGTGCGCAGATAATCGACGCCGAGCAGAATCATGACCAGACGAACCATCGCAAAGCCTCCTCGGGCAACGCGTTGTCCCGACCGCAATCTTCACACATTCACGATAACGTCGCTCAACGCACCGGCGCGTCGAGGACAGTCGCGGCTCAGGCCGCCGCGGCTTGCGGCATCGCCTCGCCCTGTTCGCCGCCCAACGCGTCGAGCAGATCACCGAGCATGCGGTCGAGTTCGGCGGTCATCAGCGTGAGGTCGGAATCGAAGCGCTCGTCGTCGTTCTGCGCGGTGGAGTCGCCCGCTTCCTTCAACACGTCGAGCGGCGCGATGCGCTTGATCGTGAGCGACGGCGTCAGCACGAACGACACGCGGTCGTTCCACGTCATCGCGAGCCGCATGCATTGCTTGCCGGCTTCGATATGACGGCGCATATCCTCGGCGTCGAGAGCGTGTCCCACGTAACGCACGGTCGCGTTGCCCTCGGCGGGCGAACGCAACTCGGTGTCCTGGTCGAGCGTGAAGCCCGCGGGACCTTCGCCGGCGACGAGCCACCCGGTCATCGCCGCGACCGGCGATTGCGTGACGCGCACCGTGCCGAGCGGCAACTGATCGATCGATTTGACGAGCAGGCCGCGCACTTCGTCGGCGACGGCTTGCGAGGCCGCGTCGATCACGAGCCAGCCGCTTTTCGTGTCGATCCACACGCGCGTGTCGCGGCGAATGCTGAAGGCGCGCGGCAGCAGTTCGTCCGTGACCTGCTCCTTGAGTTCGCGCATCTGCTTGCGGCCGGGTTTGAAGCCTTGCTGCTCTTCGAGATCGGCGGCGCGCGCCTTGGTCACCTGCGTGACGACCGAGGCAGGCAGCAGTTTCTTTTCGGTGCGAAACGTCAGCAGCATCTGGCCATTGAGCGAGTACACCAGCGATTCGTTATCGCGCGGCGAGGCCCAGCCGTGGCTTTGCATTTCGACGCTGTTGCCGGGTGCGAACGCGTGCGGCGCGAGCCATTTCTCCATTTGTGCGGGGGTGACGGACCACGGAGCGGGAAGACGGTGCAACTGAAGGTTTTTGAACCACATGGCGGGGTTGTTTATGGGCAAGGCGGGCCATTTTATATGACGGCGGGCGGGGCGGCGTCGATGGGGTGTGGTGGGCGACGAGTCCCGCGTTGGCATCGCCGTTAGCCCCCCTCTCGCCGGCATCCGCGCGCTCGGCCGTCGACGGTTCGTCGGCCCTGAATCCCGTGCGGTTGAGCAGCATCAGCGTGGCCACCAGCGAAACGGCCGCATACAGCGCGGACGACACGGCCACGCCGACGATGCTGCCGGTCGTGTTCAGCAACCATTGCGCGCACGGCGGCGTTGCGCCGCCGACGAGCAGCGAACACATCTGATAAGCGAGCGACAGCCCGGTATAGCGCACGTTGGCGGGAAACGCGCGCGAGGATGCCGGCGATCGCGCCGTAGAACATCGCGTGCGGGATCGTGGCGAGGCACATGCCGAGCAACGCGAGCCATTTTCAAACCAAACCCGAAAATCCTTCAAACACCAGCCCGATTATCAAACCTTGCCGTTCACCAGAGAATGCGCGTCGTCCCAACCCACTTCTCTGGAACACGTCATGCCCCCTCTCCTCTCCACCCGGTTGGCCCATCTCGCGCTGATCGCTGCAAGCCTCGCTGGCGCGATGAACGCCCACGCCGCGAGCGACGACGCACTGCCCGCGCCACGCCATCTCGCCATGCATGCCGCTTCGGAAAAGAGCGCCGCGGTCGCACTGGCCGCGCGCCGCTACGCCGCGTTCTGGAACACCGGCGACGAGGCCTATGCGAAGCTCGCGCTGTCGCCCGCGTTCATCGACCGCACCTTGCCTGACGGACGGCCGCAAGGTCCCGAGGGTCCGTTGCAGGCGTCGAAGGGATTTCGCGCGGCCGTGCCCGACCTGCGCGCCGACATCGACGACCTCGTGGTGGCCGGCGACCGCGCGTCGGTTCATCTGCATTTTCGCGGACACTTCACCGGCCGGTTCCAGAACCTCGAAGGCCACGGCGAAACCATCGACTTCCAGGCTTTCGACCTCTATCGCGTGAAAGACGGCCGCATCGTCGAGAACTGGCACCTCGAGGACAACCTGACGCTGCTAAAGCAACTGGGCGCGATCAAGCCATAGTGGTTTCGCCGCATCGGACCTGGGGCGCGCTTCGCGCTGAAATCGCCTAGACTTTTTGACAGGCGTGCCGCGGAAATCGATCGCCAGCACCGTGACGGACCGACGATGATGTCCATCGGCCACGCGCTAGCAGCGCACACGTCATCCGCACGGCTCGCACGGAGATAAGCCATGTCCGATAACCCAGCCACCTGGCAGATGGTCGAGTACGAAGGATTCGAAATCCACGTATCGCCCCGGCCGAAGCAACCCGATGACGGCCGCTTCACCTACATCGGCTATGTGTGCCACCCCGGCGCGGACCCGGCGATTCCGGGTCACGCGGTGCCGTTTCATGCCGACGGCGAAGAGTCGTTCGCCAGCATCGAGGACGCGTGCTACGAAGCCGTGCATGCGGGGCGCAGCATCGTCGACGGCACGCACCCGGACCTGTCGGTGCTCTCGCTGGTGACCGGCGGCGTGTAGCGGGCGAACGCGCCGCCCGTCGCGGAACCGGAAGGCGTTCAGTCGGCGGCAGCCGGCACGGGTGGCCGGCCGCGAGGGGAAATCCGCCGCGCCAGCGTCAGCATGCGCTGGTTCGCGCTCTCGGGCGCGAAGGTCGCCACTTTCCTGTGTGCACGACGCACCAGCGTTTGACGCAATTCGGTATCCGTTTGCAGGCGCTCGATCGCGCGAGCCAGTGCGTCCACGTCGCCCGGCGGCACCAGCAAGCCGGCCTTGCCCCCTTCGAGCAGGTCGCGCGGACCGGTCGGGCAATCGGTCGAAATCACCGGCGTGCCGAGCGCCATCGCCTCGCCCAGCACCATGCCGAAGCCCTCGTAGCGGCTGCTCAGGATCAGCATTTCCGCCGCGCGGATATAGGGAAACGGATTCGCGCGGAAACCCAGAAAGTGCACCGACTCGCGTATGCCGAGTTCTCGCGCGAGTTCCTCCAGCGCGGCGCGGTCGCGGCCCTCGCCGATCAGCACGAGGTCGACCGGACGCAGCCGCTTGGCGCGATGCTGCGCGAACGCGCGCAGCAGGGTCTTGTGGTCTTTTTGCCCTTCGTCGAGCCGGGCCACCGAGACGATGAACGACTCCGCCGGCCGCTCGATCGACGGACGCGCCTTCAGCCGCAGCGATTCCACGTCGATCACATTGGGGAGTTCCGCCACATGCGAACGCTGGCCGGCGAACAGGTCGCGCGCCTCGCGCAACATGTCGGGCGTGAGAACCGCAATCGCGTCGTAGCGCGCATAGTGTCTGACACGGCGAGCGACATAGCGCCTGCTCTTGCCGCCAAGGCGCGTGGCAAGACTGAAGTGACTGACGCCGAACCACGGCACGCCGTACTTGCCCGCAAGATGCCGCAACGAAAAGTCGAAGTCGCAGACCATCTCATGGCCGCCCGCCAGGCGGCGAAAGCGGTTCGCGGCGAGCGGCCGGATCAGACAGTAGGTCAGCGCCTTGTGCAACAGCTTGAGCGGCACACTCAGTTTCCGTTGGCGCTGGGCGCCGTGCAACGCGTACATCCACCGCGACGACGCCAGCACGTGAACAGGCACGTCGTCGGGAATGCCCTGCGCGCGCCAGAACGCCAGTTCCTCGGTCGGATAAGTGACCGAAAGGCTCGGCGCAAAGAGCCGCCGGTCGAGCACCTTGAGCCAGGCGAGCAAGGATGTCTCCGTGCCGCCCTTGCCGAAGTCGTTGATGTGAAACAGGATGCGGCGCGGCGGATCGATCTGATCCGGGCCATCGTCTTCACTCTCGTATTTCATGCTGTGCCCCGCATCCTGACCGGATGAATTCAACGGTGATGAACCGGGTCGCGCGCCCGGCCGCTATCGGGACGCCCCGCGAAATACGTCGCGCGACGCGGGCCCCGCCGCGGTGCCCTGGCCGCCGCGCCGCTGCGCGCTGCCCAGCAACAGACCGGCGAACGACCAGAACGCCAGCATGGTGGTTTGCCACATGAAGTCGTCGGTCGTGTTCTTGGCGATCATGCCGGCCACCAGCGCGATGCCGGCCGCGCACAACCAGGGGTCGCCGCCTCGCGTGCGCCAGAACGCGCCCACGAGCCACAGCAGCAACACCGTCTCGAGGACGACGCCCACCACGCCCGTCTGCAGCCAGGTGTTCATGAACAGGTTATGGGCATGCGTGAGGGCCTGCGGTTCGATCGCCAGCAGGTTCTGCGGCATCTCGTTGCGGTACACCATGCCCGGCAACGGTTTGCCGAAGCCGACGCCGATCCACTTGTGACGCTTCGCTTCCGAGGTGTAGAACGCCCACAGCTTCGGGCGCGTATCGGCAGACACCGTGTCGCCGATACTCGAAAACGCCTGGGGAAGCGGAACCTGATGGCCCTCGATGGCGATATCGCGTGTGGCCGCCGCGCCCTGCGCGTCGCTCAAACGCAGCCGCGCGCTGTACTCGAGCGTGCCGACGGTCGCCACCCCGACCACCACGAACGCAAGCAGCGCAAGCACGATATGCCGCCGATACAGCGGAAACAGCGCCACCAGCAGCGTGGCCGCCGCGGCCGGCCAGAAGAAGCGATTGAGCGTGGCGAGTCCGATGAACAGGCAAAACACGAGACCGGCCACGCCCACGGGCCACCACCGCGGACGCAACAGGACACCGCAGAACAAGGCGATCGCGAACACCGCGAGCGTGCTGGTGTGACCGACGCGATTATAAAAATGCAGCGGAAACGTACTCGGCGTGGGCGGCTGCAAATGCCCCCAGTAGACCGCGCTGATCCCGACGAGCAGCACGCATGCGATCCAGTTGATCATGACGAAGCGGTTGACGTGCGGGGTCTTCGTGCCGAGTAGCCAGAAACCCCAGAACGACACCAGCGGATAGAGCACTTCATCGCACCATGCGTGGATGCTGACCGCCGGATAAGCGGACCACGCGACGGACGCAAGTCCCCATGAGGCCCAGCCGGCGATCGGCAGGAACAGCGGCCAACGCCACATGGGCGGACGCTCGGACGAGCACGCCGCCGCGAGCGTACCGAGCGCCAGCAGGGCGAGTGCGTTGAACACGATAGCCGTCATATGGCCGAACATCACCGCGAACAGGATGACCGGACACGCAATCCACAAAACGCGCTCGACGCGCGCGAACGTGTTAGTCATTAAGCTCCCATCAAAACATTGTGTAATGCGCGGTACACCGATTCCACCGAAATGCGGCCCATGCAGTCCGCGTGGTCGCCGTTCCATGCGACGCAGGTGGTCGAATCGCGGTCGCACCGCCGAACCCATGCAATCTCGCGCCGAAAGATAAACGGCTGATCGCGGCATGGCATCTCCGCAATCGTAACCGGCTGGAACGGCACTTCGCTCCAGTAATCGCCCGCGCCGTGAATCCGTGCGTTGCCGGGACCGAACAGCGCAACCGTCGGCACGCCGACGAGGCGGCCTAGATGCGCGACGCCGGTGTCGGGACACACGACCGCTTTCGCCCCGGCGAACAGATGCCAGAGTTCGCCGAGGCCGAGCCGTCCCGCGAGATTGGGATGACCGGGATCGGGGTCGATGTCGCGGATCAATTCGGCCTCCCCGGGACCGCCGCTCCAGACCGGCATGCAGCCGAGCGCCGCGATGCGCTCAGCAAGCTCGCGCCAGCGCGCGTCGGGCCAGCGCTTCACCGCGGTGCTCGCGCCCGGATGCAGGACGACGTAAGGCCGCGTAAGCAGATCGGCATCGGGCAATGCCGCGTGCCGGGGCGCGGGCCAATCGGACGGCCGATAACGCGCCGGCGGCGGCCCGTCCACCAGTTCGGCCGCAAGATCGGCCCACGCGGCCGGCGTTGCCGGATACGCGACCGGCTCATCGACCGGCCAGTTTTTCCACGCGGGCGCGTCGCCGGCGTGAGCGACGATCCAGCGGCAACCGGCGCCCATGGCAAGCCAGCTGTGCCGATTGTCCCCCAGCACGAAGCCGAGGTCGTACGGTCCTGAATCGAGCATCCCCTTGACCGTCGCGACGTCGCGCGGGTCGAACGGCAAAGCGATCACACCGAAAGGGCGCCCCGCATAAAGCGGCACGATCGCCTTCGGACAGGCGAGCACGAGTTCGGCATTCGGATAGCGGACGCGCAGCTTGGCAAGCAGCGGTGTTAGCAGCAACGTATCGCCGAGCAGGAGATGGTGCGCAACGAGAATACGCTGCACGGAAGCCGGCTTGCGACGCCACGGTTTCAGCGCGAAGCGCGGAAGCGCACGCCCGAAGATGCGAATACGCCCGGATAGTCGGCTCATCGCGTGACCGGCGCGTTTATTCCGTTTATTCCGTTTGTTCCGACCGCAAACGGGCTATGCGCCGGCCGACTCGAGGTCGTGTTCCCCATGAAGAATCTCCAACGGTATTCTTGTCGTTGACTTCCGCTCCCATGCCTTCGAACCGCACACGGCACCACCGGAGCAGTCAGACGCTGCGCGCCTTGCGGCACCCGCCGAATCACCCCGACATTGGAAGCGCAGTGAAGACAATTGAGTAGTCGGTCAGGGCTGAGACCCATGCTTTTATAACCCGAAACTATATCATGCACGATGGCTGGAACGTAGAACCGGCGCGGCTTGGCGCGACCATGACGGGTGCGCGCCAAGCCCGCGCCGCCGCGCGCATGCGCTGTCAATTTGCGCCGCGGATATACGTTGCCAGCGCAAGTAAGGCGTCGGCGTGGCCGGCGACGCTCGTGTCGTAAAGCACGGCGTCGCGAGCCAGTTCCGACTGCCATCGCGGTTGGGATTGCTGAATCGTGAGCCGCCCTCGCACCGCGCGCTCGAGCGTCGCGCGCAAGTCGGCGACATCGCCCGCAGCGAACACGAACTTGGCGTGCGGCGCGATCGCATCGCAGCACCCGACGCTCGCCGGCAGAATCACCGGCGTCCCGCACATGGCCGACTCCACACCGACCAGCCCGAACGGCTCGTATTTCGACGCGAGAATCGTGAAATCGGCGGCGCGGTAGCCGTCCTCGATATCTTTCACGTAGCCGATGTAGCGCACCCGCGCGGAGGTGTGCTCGGGCGGCCGTCCCGCGACCGCGAGCACCACCGGCAAGGCGGTGTCGCGCAAGGCGGCTTCGATCAGCGGCAAGCCCTTGCGCTCATGACTGCTGGACGGAAAGAGCAGCACGATCTCATGGTCGGCGAATCCGAACCTGCGGCGCAGCGCCATGCGTTGGGCCGCGTCGATCGGGGCGAAGCGCGCGCCGTCGACCGGCGGGTACAGCACGCGGATTTTCTGCTCATCCACGCCATACAGTTCGCGCAACTCATCGTGCATCAACTGGGAGTGCGCGACGATCACGCTCGCCCGTTCGTACTGGCGCCGCTCCAGCGCGATCTGCCAGCGGTCCGAACGCTTTGGCGCACGTCCGGTGGCGCGCAGAAAGCCGAGGTGCGTGCCGCCGCAAATCGCAATCTCGGACGAGTCGACGCGGTTGCAGCCGATCAGCACGTCGACGCCGGCCGCGCGGCGCGCCCGGCGCAGCCGCCACGAAAACCAGCGCTCGCGCAGCTTGCCCGGCAGAAACGACACGCGGATACGATGCGGCTCGACCATGCGCGCCTCCGGCAACGACATGTCGAAGCGGCGCGCAAAGAACGCCAGTTCGATGCCGGCAGCGGCAAAGCCCCGCACCAGGTCCATTGCATACCGCTCGAGGCCGCCGCTGTGTTTCAGCGCATTACTGGACACTCCGATTTTCATCATGCAAAGAAACGCGCGAGGGGCGCCGGGGAAATGTGGATTGAATGCCGCGAGCCCGAAGCGAGGCTGGCTTTATCCCGCGACACGCCGCATGTCGGCCGCGCGGGTCGATAGTGGCCCGACACGCTCACGCCGCGTTCTGCTGGAACTGGATGCGGTGCAGATGCGCATAGAGCCCGTCTTTTGCCAGCAGTTCACGATGACTGCCGCTCTCGACGATGCGCCCCGCCTCCATCACCAGAATGCGGTTGGCGCGCTCGATGGTCGACAAGCGGTGCGCGATGACGAGCGTCGTGCGCCCTTTCATCAGCGTTTCCAGCGCCGCCTGCACGTGGCGTTCGGACTCGGAATCCAGCGCCGAGGTGGCTTCGTCGAGGATCAGGATCGGCGCGTCCTTGTAGATCGCGCGCGCGATCGCCAGGCGCTGCCGCTGACCGCCCGAGAGCATCATGCCGTTGTCGCCGACCAGCGTCTCGATACCGCTGGGCATCGCCTCGACGGTGTCCCACAGGTTGGCCGCGCGCAACGCCGCCTCGACCTTTGCCGGATCGGCTGTCTGGCCATACGCGACGTTGTTGGCGACGGTGTCGTTGAACAGCACGACGTCCTGGCTCACCATCGCGATCTGGCTGCGCAGCGCGTGCAGGCCGTATTCCGGCAGCGCCACGCCGTCGACCAGAATCTCGCCGCCGGTCGGATCGAAAAAGCGCGGCAGCAGATTGACCAGCGTGGTCTTGCCGCTGCCGGACGGGCCCGCGAGCGCCACCATCTCGCCCGGCGCGACCTTGAACGACACCTTGTCGAGCGTGTGGCGCTTGTGCGTGGCATTGCTGCCGTAGCTGAACGACACCTCGCGGAATTCGACCTCGCCGCGCGCGCGTTCGAGCGTCTTGCCGCCGCCGGCCGGTTCCGAGGGTTCGTCGATCAGGCCGAAGATCAGCTCGCACGCCGTCATGCCGCGTTGCAGCGGCTGGTTCACGTCCATCAGATGCTTCAGCGGCGAGATGATCAGCAGCATCGACGTGACGAACGCGACAAAGCCGCCGACCGTGGTCTGGTCCGACGACGACTGCACCACCGCGATCGTGATCACGACGGCAAGCGCGATCGACGCGAGGAACTGCGTCAACGGTTGCGCGAGGCCGCCCGAGACCGTCATGCGCATCGCGTAGCCGCGCAGGCGCTTGCTCATCGACGTGAAGCGGTCGATCTCGTACTGCTCGCCGTTGTGCACCTTGACGACCTTGTAGCCGCCCACCGTCTCCTCGACGATGTACGACAGCTCGTTGGTGAGCATTTGATGCTCGCGGTTCAGGCGCCGCAAGCGGCGGTTGATCTTGCTCACCAGCCAGCCGATGCCCGGCAGCAGCACCGCGACGATCAGCGTCAGACGCCAGTTCAGATAGAACAGATAGCCGAGCAGGAACAGCACCGTCAGCGAATCGCGCACCAGCGTGACGAGCACGCTCAGCAGCACGTTGAGGATCTGATTGACCTCGAAGACGATCGCATTGATGACCGTGCTCGCGGTTTCGCGCTGGAAGAACGAGACGCCGGTGTGAATCATCCGGTCGAACATCTTCAGGCGCAGTTCGAGCAGGATCTTGTTCGACACGTAGGCGAGCAGATAGCCGGATGCGTATTGGGACAGGCCGCGTATCAGCGCGAGGCCGACCACCGCGATCGGCACGAGCCACTTGGCGTTGTCGTTGGCGTGCGCGCCGAAACCCTTGTCCAGCAGCGGCTTGAGGAGCGCGGGAATCGCGGCGTCGGTGCCTGCGCTGACGGCCATTGCGACCACCGCGCCGGTCAGCACCCAGATGAGCGGCTTGATATACGGCCACAAACGCCGCAAGACGACGGCAGGCGACGATGCCTCACCTGAACCGATGGGTTTGCTCAACGTAGGCTTCGCGCTCAAGGAATCCTCTGGGAATGCGGAACGGCAACCGCGCGCTGGGCCGAACGCCTGCCGCGCGGAATATCAAAAAAGAAGCATTGTAAACGCTTGAGGATGACGGCCGCCGATAGGGATCGGCCCGATTGCGCGGATCGGGGGGTGAGGCTTGGCTTCAGTGGCGAGGCTTCGCGCCGGGTGAGCTTTGGCCCTGATGGGGGCTGGCGTGAAGCGTGACGTGGTGTCGGGCCGCGAGCACCAAGGCCCGTGCCCGCGGGCGCCGCGCTGCGTATCGTGCTGTGTCGCGCTGTGTATACTTGCGCCACGCTTGCTCGACTCGCTCCAACGTTCGCCCCTCTCCACGCATTCCAGGTATGCAAGAAACCACCCTCGGCGTCGCCATCATCACCAAAAACGCGGCGGCGCGGCTGGCCGAATGCCTGCAAGCCGTGGCCTTCGCCGATCAGATCGTCGTGATCGACGGCGGCAGCACCGACGGCACCGCCGACATCGCCCGCGCGCACGGCGCCCGCGTGCTCCAACAAACCGACTGGCCGGGCTTCGGCCCGCAAAAGAACCGCGCCGTGGACGCGCTCACCACCCGTTGGATTCTCTCGATCGACGCCGACGAAATCGTCTCGGTGGAACTGGCCTCGGCAATTCGCGCGGCGCTCGCCGCGCCCACCGCCGACGTCTATGCGGTTGATCGCCTGTCGAGCTTTTGCGGTCATTGGATTCATCACAGCGGCTGGTATCCCGACTGGATTCCGCGTCTGTTCAAACGGGGCGCCGCGCGTTTCTCCGACGACCTCGTGCATGAGCGCCTCGTATTCGACACGCCGGCGCAGCGCCTCACCGGCAAGCTGATGCACTACTCCTACGAGGACTTCGAAGGCGTGCTGCGCAAACTCGACGCCTATTCGACAGCCGGCGCGCAACAACGCCATGCGGCGGGCAAGCGCGGCAGTTTCGGCAAGGCGCTCGGGCGCGGCGCCTGGGCGTTCGTGCGGACCTATGTGCTACGGCGCGGGTTTCTGGACGGCCGCGCCGGCTTCATGATCGCGGTGTTCAATGCGGAAACGGTGTACTACCGGTTTTTGAAGCTGGCGCGCCTGGGAAACGACAAGCCCTTGTGAAAGACCGGCTTGGCCCGCTAAGCCGCGCGGGCAAGCCACGTCAATAAACGATCTCGATCGAGCTTCCCGCGAACTCGCCGCGCAAGGCAGCGAGCAATTCGTCGGTCGGCTTCACGCGCCAGGCGTCGCCCAACCGCATGGCGCCTTCAGCGTTCTGGCTGCGATACACCACCTGCACGGCAAGCCCGTTCGGAATCTGCACCGCCTGCCGCTGACGGCCATTGTCACCGCCGCCATATCCGCCACCGTTACGGCCGCCGCCGTTGCCATTGCCGCCGCCGCTTCGCGATGAAGCCGCCGGGGCCGCGGCCGCTTGCGGCTCGTCCTTGTCCGCGCTATGCGCTTCGAGCACGCGCCGCAGCGCCAGCGCGTCCGCGTTGCCGTTCATCTGCACCTTGACGGCCTCGGCGTAACGGCAGCGCGCGCGGCCGAGATCCATCACCGTATCGACGGTGAAGCGGATGCCGCCGGTGAATGCGTCGTTGCGCGCCTGGCCTTGCACGACCAGCAGTTCGTCTTCCCTGAACAACTGCTTGTGCGCTTCGAAGATCTCGTTGAATACCGTCACTTCGCATTGGCCGGTGCCGTCGTCGAGCACGGCGATCAGCATCTTGCCGCGCTGGGTCATCTGCGTGCGCAGCGACGCGATCACACCCGCGACCAGCTTGTCCCGCCCTTCTTTCAATTCGCCGATCTTCTGGCGCACGAAGCGGCGCACCTCGTTCTTGTACGCGTCGAACAGATGGCCCGACAGGTAGAAGCCGAGCGCGGCCTTCTCTTCCTGCAGCTTCTTCTTTTCCGGCCATTCCGGTTCGTCGACCAGTTCGTGACCTTGCGACGGCGCGTCGCCCATGTCGAACAGACCCGCCTGCATGGCGTTAGCGCTCGCCTGCTCGGCCGCTTCCATCGCGAGCGAAACGGATGCGATCAGTTGCGCGCGATTCGCATGCAAGGTGTCGAACGCGCCGGCGCGAATCAATGCTTCCACCGTGCGGCGATTGACGACGCGGCGGTCGACACGGTTGCAGAAATCGAAGATGTCGATGAACGGACCATCTTCGCGCGCACGCAGGATTTCCTCGATCGCATTCTGGCCGCTGCCCTTGATCGCGCCCAGACCGTAGCGGATGGTTTTCGAGCGTTTGCCGTCCGGTTCCGCGACCGGCTCGAAGCGGTACGCCGACAGATTCACGTCCGGCGGCAGCACCGCCATCTTGTTCGCGAGACAGTCCTCGAACAGGATCTTGACCTTCTCCGTGTCGTCCATGGCGAGCGACATATTGGCCGCCATGAATTCCGCCGGATGATGCGCCTTGAGCCAAGCGGTGTAGTACGCCAGCAGCGCATACGCGGCCGCGTGCGACTTATTGAAGCCGTAACCCGCGAACTTCTCCATCAAGTCGAAGATTTCGTCGGCTTTCTCGCCGGTCAGGCCGTTCTTCGCCGCGCCTTCGCGAAACAGCGCGCGGTGCTCGGCCATTTCCTCGGCCTTCTTCTTGCCCATCGCGCGACGCAGCAGGTCGGCGCCGCCCAGCGAGTAGCCGCCGATGATCTGCGCCATCTGCATCACCTGCTCCTGGTAGACCATGATGCCGTAGGTCTCTTTCAGAACAGGTTCCACGCGCGGATCGGGATACTCCACCACTTCGCGGCCGTGCTTGCGGGCGCAGAAGCTCGGGATCAGGTCCATCGGGCCCGGACGGTACAACGCGACGAGCGCGATGATGTCCTCGAAGCGGTCGGGCTGCGCGTCTTTCAGCATGCCTTGCATGCCGCGGCTTTCCAACTGGAACACGGCGACCGTATTCGCTTTCTTCAGGATCGAGAACGACGCGGGATCGTCGAGCGGCACCTGCGCGAGCGACCAGTCTTTCTTCGACGGATCGAGACGGCGGATATAGCGCTCGGCCCAGTCGAGAATGGTCAGCGTGGTGAGACCCAAAAAGTCGAACTTCACGAGGCCGACCGCTTCGACGTCGTCCTTGTCGTACTGGCTGACCACGCCGCTTTCGTCGCCCTGCGTATAGAGCGGGCAGAAATCGGTGAGCTTGCCGGGCGCGATCAGCACGCCGCCCGCGTGCATGCCGACGTTACGCGTCAAGCCTTCCACGCGCTGCGCGAGTTCGAGTAGCTGATGCACTTCGTCTTCGTTGTCGAAGCGCTCCTGCAACAGCGGCTCTTCCTTCATCGCGTCGGCGATGGTGACGTGCTTGCCCGGCTTGAACGGGATCAGCTTGGCGATGCCGTCGGTGAACATGTAGCCCAGATCGAGCACCCGGCCGATGTCGCGCACCGCCGCCTTCGCCGCCATCGTGCCGAAGGTGGCGATCTGCGACACCGCGTCCGCGCCGTACTTTTCCTTCACGTACTGGATCACGCGGTCGCGGCCGTGCTGGCAGAAGTCGATGTCGAAGTCGGGCATCGACACCCGTTCAGGATTCAGGAAACGTTCGAACAGCAGGTTGTAGCGCAGCGGATCGAGGTCGGTCACGCCGAGCGCGTAGGCGACCAGCGAGCCCGCGCCCGAGCCCCGGCCCGGCCCGACCGGCACGCCGTTGTTCTTCGCCCAGTTGATGAAGTCCGCGACGATCAGGAAGTAGCCCGGAAAGCCCATCTTGATGATCGTGCCGCACTCGAATTCGAGGCGCTGGTAATACGTTTCGCGCTGCGCTTCGCGCTCGGCGGGGTCCGGGTACAACTGCTCGAGGCGCTTTTCAAGGCCCTCTTTCGACAGATGCACGAGGTAGTCGTCGAGCGACATGCCGTCGGGCGTGGGAAACAGTGGCAGTTTGGGCTTGCCGAGTTCCAGCGTGAGGTTGCAGCGCTTGGCGATTTCAACGGTATTGGCGAGCGCCGACGGAATGTCCGCGAACAGCGCGGCCATTTCTTGCTGGGTGCGGAAATACTGTTCCGGCGTGAAGCGCTTCTGGCGGCGCGGATTCGCGAGGATGTCGCCTTCGGAAATACACACGCGCGCTTCGTGCGCGGTGAAGTCGTCCGGCGTCATGAACTGCATGGGATGCGTGGCGACCACCGGCAACTTCAGCGCCGCGGCGAGCGTGACGGCCTGCCGCACATACTGCTCGCCGCCCGGCTGGGCGCAACGCTGCAACTCGATATAGAAGCCGCCCGGAAACACCTTCGCCCAATGCAACGCGTTGCGCTTCGCCGCTTCCTCGTTACCCGCGGCGAGCGCGAGACCGATATCGCCCTGCTGGGCGCCCGACAAGGCGAGCAAGCCTTCGCCCAGGCCGGATTCGAGCCAGCCGGCCTCGATTTCGGCGCGGCCGCGATACTGATTCGTGAGCGACGCCTTGCTGAGCAGCTCACACAGATTCAGGTAGCCGCGCCGGTCTTTCACCAGCAGCAGCAAACGGGAAGGCTTGTCGCGGTCGTCGGGATTGGTGATCCAGACGTCGCAGCCGGCAATGGGTTTGACCCCTTTGCCGCGGGCTTCCTTATAGAAACGGACGAGGCCGAACGCGTTGCCGAGATCGGTGAGAGCGAGCGCACCCTGACCGTCTTTGGCAGCCGCCTTGACGATGTCGTCAAGACGCACGATGCCATCGGCAATCGAGAATTCGGAGTGGACGCGGAGATGAACGAAGCGGGGATCTGACATGGGCGACATTGTAACTCCACCATTCCGGAGTTTTCAGGCCAAAAGCGCGCGTTAGCCGTTCGGCTTAGGGCGCGAATTCGGGAACGGCTTGCGCGGGTGTTCTGCGGGCCGCTGACCGGTTTCGCCGCCGACACGGAAGCGGCGCGGCCCGCCCGCTCGTCACGGACAAGCCGCGGCAAAACCGCAATGCGTCCCCCAGCGGAGCGGGCAAACCGCTGCAAGTTCGCGCGCGCCTTGCGCTATCGCAACCGCCTGGCCATTCGGCAGAGTCGAGCCCAGCCCCGGCTTGAGGGATAATACGAGTTTCCCCATTCGACATGGCCGCGCCGCATGGCATTCAGATGCGGGCGCCTTCATGCGCCCCGTTTTCCACGGCGCTGGCCACTGATTACCGCTGGACATACATGAGCATCGTCAATCTCGCCGCGTATCACTTCGCGACCATCGAAGACACCGCCGCATGGCGCCCGTTCGTCACCGAGCGCTGCGACGCGCTTGGCCTGCGCGGCACGATTCTGCTGGCGCCGGAAGGCATCAACCTGTTCGTCGCCGGCAGCCGCGAAGCCGCGGACGCGTTCATCGACTACATCCGTCACGACGCGCTGTTCGAAGGCAAGTTCGCGAATCTGCAATTCAAGGAAAGCCTCTCGGAGAAGCAGCCGTTTCGCCGCATGCTGGTCAAGCTCAAGCGCGAGATCATCACGATGAAAAAGCCGGCGATCCGTCCGGAGCTCGGCCGCGCGCCGTTCGTCGACGCGCCCACGCTGAAAAGCTGGCTGGATCGCGGCCACGACGATCAGGGCCGTCCGGTCGTGATGCTCGACACGCGCAACGCGTTCGAAGTCGACGTCGGCACGTTCGAGAACGCGCTCGACTACCGCATCACGAAATTCAGCGAGTTTCCTGAAGTGATCGAGCAGAACCGCGCCGATCTCGAGGGCAAGACGGTCGTGTCGTTCTGCACCGGCGGGATTCGCTGCGAGAAGGCGGCGATCCACATGAAGGAAGTCGGCATCGAGAACGTGTATCAGCTGGAAGGCGGCATCCTGAAGTATTTCGAGGAAGTGGGCGGCGCTCACTATCACGGCGACTGCTTCGTGTTCGATTACCGCACCGCGCTCAACCCGCAACTCGAACCCACCGCCACCGTGCAATGCTTCGGCTGCCGCGCCGTGGTGCCGCCCGAGGCGCAGGCGTCGCCAATGTACGTCGCGGGCAAGACGTGCCCGGCGTGTCATCCTGACAGCAAGGCGGCGCGCGCCGCATGACGGCTGCGTCGCGGGGCGCGACGAATGCCGGCCTTGGACAGCACGTCACGCGGCGGCTCCAACCCTACCATCGTGGAAAGCGCGGCTAATTGTGCTCAGGCTGCGGCGGCGCTTTCAGCGAGCCCATTGCTCTCAAACCCGGCCGCGGGCTGGTTCATGGCGGACCATGCGAACTTGCCGCCATTTCCGGCGCACACTGGCAACGCAATACGTCGTTCCGCGCTTTCACCGTAACCATCGATCCGAGCCATGACCTATCGCGGACGCTTCGCACCGTCGCCCACCGGGCCGCTGCATTTCGGCTCGCTGGTCAGCGCGCTCGCGAGTTGGCTGGACGCGCGCGCGCATGGCGGCGCATGGCTCGTTCGCGTCGAGGACATCGATCGCCCGCGCACGGTCTCAGGCGCCGCCAGGGACATCCTCGCGACCCTCGAACGCTTCGGCATGCACGCCGACGAGCCGCCGATCTGGCAAAGCACACGCATCGCGCGCTACGAGCAGGCGCTGGAGCAACTCAAAGCCCGCGGCCTGGTTTATCCCTGCGGCTGCACGCGCAAGGAAATCGCCGACTCGCTGTTGCACGCGCACGCGCGCAACACGACGCTCGCCTACCCCGGCACCTGCCGCGACGGTCTGCATGGCAAACCGGCGCGCGCGTGGCGCCTGCGCGTGCCCGACGGCGAGGCCGCCGTGATCACGTTCGAAGACCGCTGGCAGGGCACGCAGACGCAGAACCTCGCTACCGAGGTCGGCGATTTCGTCCTGAAACGCGCGGACGACCAATGGGCCTATCAACTGGCGGTGGTAGTCGATGACGCTGACGCGGGCATCACCCACATCGTGCGAGGCGCGGACCTGATGGATTCAACCGCGCGGCAGATTTATTTGCAGCGCTGTCTTGGCGCGCCGACGCCCGAGTATCTGCACGTGCCGGTCGTGACGAACGACCAGGGCGAAAAACTCAGCAAGCAAAACGGGGCGCAGGCGTTGGATGCCGGCAAACCGCTCGAAGCGCTGATCGCGGCGGCTCGCCATCTGGGACTCGACCTGAGCGGCCAGGCCCTTGGGACACTGGAGGGGTTTTATACCGCGGCAACGGCGGCATGGGCAGCACGCATGCGCGTGCGAATGAGCGTAAGCAAGTAAACGCGATGCGGGTTTCGAAGCCGCAGCCGCTCAGGAAGACGACTTCCTGGGCATGCCGAAGCCGCCCAGCAACGCAGCCAGCGGCTGCTTCGCAGACGTCTTCTGCGGAGCGGCGGAAGCCGCATCGGCCTCCTCGATCTTGCGAACCGAAGCAGGCGATGGCTCATACGGCTTGAGGAAGAAATCGTCCACAGGCTGCGCGCGATGGTGATGCGGCCGATCGAACGAGCCCGACGGAGCGCCCGAACGCCGGCGGCCGCCGCGCTCGTCACGAACCTCGCTGCGCTCACGGCGCGGCGCGCGCTCTTCGTGGTGATGCCGCACCGGCGTATCCACGGTCAGGCGTTGCACTTCCAGCGGCCGCTTGATGAGCTTCTCGATATCGGCAAGCTGCTTGCGCTCGTTCGGGCTGCACAGCGACAACGCGTCGCCGGAAGCGCCGGCCCGGCCGGTACGGCCGATCCGATGCACATAATCTTCCGCATTGAACGGCAAATCGAAATTGATCACCGCAGGCAGTTCCGCGATGTCGAGACCGCGCGCCGCCACGTCGGTGGCGACCAACGCTTCGATTTCGCCGCGCTTGAACGCGTCCAGCGCCTGCATGCGCTCGTTTTGCGAGCGGTCGCCGTGAATCGCGGTCGCGATCACGCCGTCGCGTTCGAGGCTGCGCGCGAGACGGCTCGCGCCGATCTTGCTGTTGCAGAACACGATCACCTGCTTCAGGCTGCGCTCGCGAATCAATTGAACGACCGCGCCGGTCTTGTCGCCCTCGGGAACCTCGAACACGATTTGCGTGACGTTGGTCGCGGTCGAATTGCTGCGCGCGACTTCGATCGTCTGCGGATCGCGCAGATAGGTTGCCGCGAGCTTCTTGATCTCGCCCGAGAACGTGGCCGAAAACAGCAGCGTTTGACGTTCTTTCGGCAGCAGGTTCAGGATGCGCTGCAAATCCGGCAGGAAGCCCATGTCGAGCATGCGGTCGGCTTCGTCGAGCACGAGGATCTGCACCTGGCCCAGGTTGGCGGTTTTCTGCTGCACGTGATCGAGCAGACGGCCCGGCGTGGCGATCAGAATTTCGACGCCGCGGCGCAGTTGCTCCGACTGGGGATTCATATCGACGCCGCCGAACACCACGGCGCTGCGCAGCGCGGTGTGCTTCGCGTAGGACTGCACGTTCGCGGCGACCTGGTCGGCCAGTTCGCGGGTCGGCGTGAGGATCAGCGCGCGCACCGGATGGCGGGCGGGCGATGCGCTCGTGCTGGCCTGCGGCAACAGACGCTGGATGATCGGCAGCGAGAAGCTCGCGGTCTTGCCGGTGCCGGTCTGCGCGGCGCCCATCACGTCGCGGCCGGCCAGCACGACGGGAATCGCCTGCGCCTGAATCGGCGTGGGAATGGTGTAGCCCGATTCCTTGACGGCTTTCAGGATGTCGGGCGCGAGGCCGAATTGATCAAAAGTCGCAGTGCTGGGCGTGACGGCTGTGTCGGACATGGTGGCTTTCGCTAAAAATGCGCTTGGCGCGTGCGCGCGGCAGCGGTCGGAACCGCAGAGGGCATCAGGATGAAGGCGGAGCCACGGCGTTCCGCACGGGACCCGTCGATATTGCGGGAAAAGAGCGGCCGGCTCCGGCCGGCGGAAACACCCGCCGGAAAGGCCGGTATTGTAGCACTCCAGCAAAAACACTCATGGCGCATGGGGCGGCTTTCTGCTTACGGGGCAAAAGCCGGCGGACGGCCCAGCCGCCGGTCTGCTCGTACGCGCCTGGCGCCGCGCCCTGCCGGATGGCGGCATCCCTCGCTGGCGAGCGTAGTTCGCGCAGGCGACAGTGGCGTGACAGCCGATTTCGCCGTGCGTGCCGGCATCGCGGTTCACCACGTTTCACGCATCACCATCAGGCGCAGCTCGGTCATATCCTCGATCGCGTAACGCACGCCTTCACGGCCGAGCCCCGAATCCTTCACGCCGCCATAGGGCATGTTGTCGACGCGGAACGACGGCACGTCGTTGATCACCACGCCGCCCACTTCGAGCAGGTCCCACGCGCGATGCGCGTGCGCGAGCGAATCGGTGAACACGCCGGCTTGCAGGCCGAAGTCGCTGTCGTTGACGGTGGCGAGCGCCGAGTCGAAATCGTCGAACCGCTCCAGGATCGCCACCGGCCCGAAAGCTTCCTTGCGATACAGATCGGTGTCGCGCCCGACGCCCTCAAGCAGCGTGGCCTCGAACATCGCACCCTCCACCTTGCCGCCCGCGACGATTGTCGCGCCCGCCAGCACCGCGCTCTCCATCCAGCCGGCGAGGCGTTTGGACTCCGATTCCGAGATCATCGGCCCGACGAAGGTCTTTTCGTCCTTCGGATCACCCATTACCAGCGATTTCGTCTTGGCGATCAGCTTCTCGCGCAGCGCCTCATAAACTGTCGCGTGCACCAGAATCCGCTGCACGCCGATGCAGCTCTGCCCCGACTGATAGAACGCGCCGAACGCGAGCCGCTCGACCACGTAGTCGAGTTTCTCGCCCTGATCGCCGTCGACGATCGCGGCGGCGTTGCCGCCGAGTTCCAGAATCACCTTCTTCTTGCCGGCCTTTTTCTTCAGTTCCCAACCCACCGCCGGCGAGCCGGTGAACGACAGCAGCTTGAAACGTTCGTCCGTGGTGAACAGATCGGCGCCGTCGCGATGCGCGGGCAAAATCGAGAACGCGCCTTTCGGCAAGTCGGTTTCCGCCAGAATCTCGCCCATGATCAGCGCGCCGACCGGCGTGCGGCTCGCCGGCTTCAGCACGAACGGCACGCCCGCGGCGATCGCCGGCGCGACCTTGTGCGCGGTCAGATTCAACGGAAAATTGAACGGCGAAATGAACGAGCACGGACCGATCGGCACACGCTTGACGTAGCCGTGATAGCCCTTTGCGCGCGGCGAAATCTGCAGATTGACGATTTCCCCATCGATGCGCACCGCCTCCTCGGCGGCCACCTTGAAGGTGTCGATCAGGCGCGTGACTTCGCCCTTGGAGTCGTTGATCGGCTTGCCGGCTTCGATGCATAGCGCGAGCGCCAGTTCGTCGTAGCGCTCGCGAAACCGCTTCACGCAATGTTCGAGCACCGCCTGGCGCTTGAACGGCGCAAAGGCGCGCAGCGCGGGCATGGCGTCGACGGCGTGGCCGATCGCCTTGTCGATCGCGGCGGCGTCGGCCATCGCCACGCGGGTCGCCACTTCGTCGCTGAATTTATCGGTGACTTCGAGATCGGTGTTCGCGGCCACCGCTTCGTTGGCGAGGTAGTAGGGATAAGTCTTCTGCAACATGACGCGTTCTCCTTTGCGGCATCCGGCTAACAGGAGCAACGAAGCCAAACGTTCATGCCCTGCCGCCATTCAGCCGCGCTCAATTCACGCTCGTTTCACACCCAATGCGAAGCCGGCCAGCGGTTCACCGAACCGCTCACAGTTGCGCGGAGAGCCGCTTGATCTCGCGATTCAACACGCGCTCGTTGTCGGAATAGTCGATCGGCAGATCGATCACATGCACGCCGGGCGTCGCGAAACATTCGCGCAGCAGGAGCGCGAACTCCGCCGCCGATTCGATCCGATGCCCCTGCGCGCCATAGCTCTGGGCATACGCGACGAAATCCGGGTTGCGCAGCGTCATGCCGTAGTCGGGGAAATTCATGTTCTCCTGCTTCCAGCGGATCATGCCGAACGCGTCGTCGCGCAAGATCAGGATCACCAGATCGAGCTTCAGACGCACCGCCGTTTCCAGTTCCTGCGAGTTCATCATGAAGCCGCCGTCGCCGCACACGGCCATGACCTTGCGGTCGGGATGCACGATCTTGGTCGCTATCGCGGAAGGCAAGCCCGCGCCCATCGAAGCCAGCGCGTTGTCGAGCAGCAGCGAATTCGGTTCGTGCGCGCGGTAGTAGCGCGCGAACCAGATTTTGTACATGCCGTTGTCCAGACACACGATGCCGTCCACGGGCGTGGTCTCGTAGACGTCGTTGACGATCCGCACCGGGTACATCGGGAAGCGGTCGTCGTGCTGGCCTTTCACGAGATGCTCCTCGAAGTGCTGCTTGATCTCCTTGAAGCGCGTGAAGTCCCAATGCTCCTTGCGCGCCTTGAGGCTTTCCTTCAACTGCCACACCGCGTTGGCGATGTCGCCGACCACCTCGATCTGCGGGAAGTACACGGTATCGACCTCCGCGCCGAGGAAGTTCACGTGAATCACCGTCTTCTCGCCCGCCTCGCCGCTGCGCATGAAGAACGGCGGCTTCTCGATCACGTCGTGGCCGACGTTGATGATGCAGTCCGCGTGCTCGATGGCGCGGTGCACGAAGTCGCCGTCCGACAGCGTGGCGTTGCCGAGCCACATCGGGTGCGATTCGTCGATCACGCCCTTGCCCATCTGCGTCGTGAAAAACGGAATGCCGATCTGGTCGACGAATTCGCGCAGCATCCTGGTCGTGGTCTTGCGGTTGCCGCCCGCGCCGATCATCAGCAACGGATGCTTCGCGTTCGTGATCGCCTCGACCGCGTGCGCCACCGCCTTTTCCTCGGCCACCGGACGGCGGCTGTAGCTCTTCGGGATCGGCTTGCCGTCGCCCTCTTCGTGCGCGACGTCCTCGGGCAATTCGAGGTGCGTGGCGCCGGGCCGTTCTTCTTCCGCCTGACGAACCGCTTCGCGCACCGCCGCCGGAATATTGCCGATCGACACGATCTGCCGCGTGTACTTGGTGAGCGGCTCCATCATCCGCACCACGTCGACGATCTGGAAATGCCCCTGCTTGCTCGATTTGATCGGCTTTTGCCCGGTGACCATCAGCATCGGCATGCCGCCCAGTTGCGCGTAGGCGGCGGCGGTCACGAAGTTGGTCGCGCCGGGGCCGAGCGTGGCGAGACACACGCCGGTGCGGCCGGTGAGACGCCCGTAAGTGGCGGCCATGAAGCCGGCCGCCTGCTCGTGGCGCGTGAGGATCAGACGGATTTTCGAGCGGCGCAGCGATTCGAGCAGATCGAGATTTTCCTCGCCGGGAATGCCGAACACATACTCGACGCCTTCAGCTTCCAGCGATTTGACGAACAGGTCGGATGCTTTCATGGAGGGTCTCGTTTGATGAAACGGAGGCGGGCCGTCAGCCCGGCCGCCAAGGGACATGAAGCAGAGGCGCAGGGAGCGCGCGGGAACACGACGACGCTCGCGCGGGCGGCGCGCGGCATGGCACGACGCAACGGCTAACGCCATGCCGGACAGCTTACTACTCGATGGGAAATGATGTGCGCCGACTGGCAGCGCCTGTACAGACCGGAGACATGGTTGACGAACGTGCGAGGACATCGTTGACACTTTATGGTCAGCGGTTTTCGCTCCTCAGGTCAAGGGTGAGGATGCGGTGATGGGCAAACCAGAATTCAA
>NZ_JBQEPU010000023.1:0-114994 GCF_052045835.1 Paraburkholderia sp. 22099
ACAGGAAGTGGTGGGGTTGGGGGTGGTGGGAGTGGGGGTGGTGGGAGTGGGGGTGGTGGGAGTGGGGGTGGTGGGACTGGGAGTGGCGGGACTGGAAGTGGCGGGACGGGGAGTGGCGGGACTGGAAGTGGCGGGACTGGGACTGGTGGGACTGGGAGTGGCGGGACTGGGAGTGGCGGGACTGGGAGTGGTGGGACTGGAAGTGGCGGGACTGGAAGTGGCGGGACTGGAAGTGGCGGGACTGGAAGTGGCGGGACTGGAAGTGGTGGCACTGGGAGTGGTGGGACTGGAAGTGGTGGGACTGGGAGTGGCGGGACTGGGAGTGGTGGCACTGGCAGTGGAGGAACAGGTAGCGGAGGGGATGGCGGCAGCGGTCATGGCGGCAGCGGTCATGGTGGTGGCGGTCATGGCGGCGGTGGCCAAGGTGGTGGCCAAGGCGGTGGTGGCCAAGGCGGCGGCGGTCATGGCGGTGGTGGTCATGGCGGCGGTGGCCAAGGTGGTGGTGGTCAAGGTGGTGGTGGCCAAGGCGGTGGTGGCCAAGGTGGTGGTGGTCAAGGTGGTGGTGGCCAAGGCGGTGGTGGCCAAGGCGGCGGCGGTCATGGCGGCGGTGGCCAAGGTGGTGGTGGTCAAGGTGGCGGCGGTCATGGCGGTGGTGGTCATGGCGGTGGTAGTCATGGCGGGGGTGGCCAAGGTGGTGGTGGTCAAGGCGGCGGTGGCCAAGGTGGTGGAGGTCAAGGCGGTGGTGGTCAAGGCGGCGGCGGTCATGGCGGTGGTGGTCAAGGCGGCGGTGGCCAAGGTGGCGGTGGCCAAGGTGGTGGCGGTCATGGCGGTGGTGGCCAAGGCGGTGGTGGCCAAGGCGGCGGAGGCCAAGGTGGTGGCGGTCAAGGCGGCGGCGGTCAAGGCGGCGGCGGTCAAGGCGGCGGTGGCCAAGGCGGCGGTCATGGCAGCGCTGGCCAAGGCGGTGGCAGTCAAGGCGGTGGCAGTCAAGGTAGCGGTGGCCAAGGCGGTGGTGGCCAGGGCAGCAGCGGTCAAGGCGGCGGTGGTCACGCCGGTGGCCAAGGCGGCAGCGGTCAAGGCAACGGCGGTCAAGGCCAAGGCGGTGGCTTCGGCCGTGGCGGCGGCTTCGGCGGCGGCGTCGGCGGCGGTGGCCGCGGCCACTAACGCGGCGCCCGCAAAAATGCGGACAGGCTTCGGGCGGCCGGGCAACCGGCCTCCCGTTCCGACGTCGGGCCCAAGCGCACACCTGCCGGGCCGCTCACAGCAAACGAGCCGACAGCAACAAATCAGACACACGCACGACAACGCAGCGCCGGATCGAAGATCGCGCAAACGGTGTCGGGTTTTTGGGCCGCGTAATGACCACGCGGCTCGCGTTCATGCGTTTGCGCGCAGTACGAATGCGCCGGGCGTCGAGTTCCTGCAACAGCACTTCCGCATCGGCCTGATCGAGCAGCGGATTGCCGCTATCGTGATTGCGGAAGATCTCATGGAAAAGACCCCTCGACGCCTGCAATTGCCGCGCGCTTTTCTGCTGTGCGGGATGCTCCCGAAACACCCGCCCCGAACGCGCGCAATCGCGCGAAAGCGCCGCATCGAGAGTTCGGACGAGTCGACGCTGGTGGATGTCTTCTGGACCCGCGGACCCGGTACCCTGGCACTAACGCGCGCCACGGTGTCCGTGTTTAAATGCCGAGGCTTCGCTCGCCGCTCTCGAAAGCTGACAGTCAGAAGCGGGCGCATACGCAATGGTCCATTCATAACGGAGTTCGCGTTGAATAACAAACAGGCATCGTTGCCGCAAACGTCGTTGCGAATCGCGGCGGCCCAGGCTCAACCCGTTTCGGGCGACGTCACCGCCAACATCGCAAGAACGGTCGAACTGACCCGCCTCGCCGCCGATCACGGCGCGAAGCTGGTGGTATTCCCCGAGAAATTCCTGAGCGGATATGAGCCCGACCTGATTGCCGGCGATCCAACGAACTATGCATTCGATGCACACGATGCCCGGCTCGAACCGATTCGCAAGGTGTGCCGTCAGCGGGAGATTGCCGTCGTCGTCGGCGCGGCCACGCGCGGCGCGGACGGGCTTCGTATTTCCTCGCTGGTGTTCAACCGTCGCGGCGAGCAGATCGAGCCTTATCACAAGCAATACCTCTACCGTAGCGAGACGGAAATCTACCGGCCGGGCACGCACGGCGGCATGCTCGAACTCGACGGCTGGCGCCTCGCACTCGGCGTGTGCTACGACTCCGGCTTTCCGGAACATGCCCGGCTTGCCGCGCTCAACGGCGCGCACGCTTACCTGGTGAGCGCGCTCTTTAGCGTCAAGAGCGGTTATCACCAGTCACGCATCTGGTTTCCGGCGCGTGCCTTCGACAACACCGTGTACGTGCTCATGTCGAATCACGTCGGCACGACCGGCGGCTGGTCGACGTGCGGTTCGAGCGCGATCTGGAGCCCGTACGGCGATGTGCTGACCGAGGCGGGCCGCGAGCGCGACGAAGTCATCACCGCGCTACTCGATCCGGCCGTGCTGACCGACGTTCGTGCGCGCGAGACGGTACTGGCCGACTTCAACGCGCGAGGCGATGCGATGGCGGGCGACTACGTGGTGCAGAGCCTCGATTGATCGCGCCGACAGCTTGCGTCGATTACCGCGCCAACGCGCCAACGCGCCAACGCGCCAACGAGCCCAACGCGCCAACGAGCCCAACGAGCCCAACGAGCCCAACGAGCCCAACGAGCCCAACGAGCCCAACGAGCCCAACGAGCCCAACGAGCCCAACGAGCCCAACGAGCCCAACGAGCCCAACGAGCCCAACGCGCCCAACGCGCCCAACAAGCCCAACAAGCCCAACAAGCCCAACAAGCCCAACAAGCCCAACAAGCCCAACAAGCCCAACGAGCCCAACAAGCCCAACAAGCCCAACGAGCCCAACGAGCCCAACGCGGCGACCAAACCGCACCGAGTCAATCCGGCCACACAACGCCGAGCGCGGCCAGCGCCATTGCGACGGTCGCGGTCCACCCCATCCAGCGCAACCAGCCGGTCACCGCGAATTGCCCCATCACCTTGCTGCTGCCCGCCATCAACATCACCAGGGCCATGATCGGCACGGCCGCGATTCCGTTGATCACCGCGCTCCAGTACAACGCCTTGATCGGATCGAGATGCATGAACGTGAGCGCGATGCCGCCGAGAATCGCCAAGGCGATCACGCCGTAGAACTGTTTCGCCAGATTCACCTGCAAAGCGAGGCTGTTCTTCCATCGCATCGTGCCCGCTGCCGCGTAGGCGGCGGACCCCGCGAGTACCGGCAAAGCCAGCAGACCCGTGCCGATGATCCCGACACTGAATAGCGCGAAGGCCAGATCGCCGGCGATCGGCTTGAGCGCAGTGGCGGCGTCGGCGGTCGTTTTCACCTCGACGTGATGCACGTTCAGCGTGGCGGCCGCCGCCAGCATGATGAAGAACGCCACGCCATTCGAAACGGCCATGCCGACCCATGTGTCCAGGTTGATCCGCTTCAGTTGCACCGACGCCTGCATCGGCGCGCGCAATAGCGGACGCTGTGCGGGCTCCGAGCGAATCTCCTCGACTTCCTGCGAGGCCTGCCAGAAGAACAGGTAAGGGCTGATCGTGGTGCCGAGTACCGCGATCACGGTGGTGAGATAGTCGCCGGACCATTGGATCGGCGGCTTGACGATGCTCAGGCCGACCGTCTTCCAGTCGATCGGAATCACGAAAACGATCGCGACGTAGGCGAACAGCACGAGCGTCAGCCACTTCAGAATGCCGGAGTAACGCTCGTACGAAATGAAGACCTGCATCAACAAGGACACCGTGCCGAACAACGCGACATACAGTTGAACCGGCCCGCCTATCACCAGTGTCGCGGCTGCTGCCATTGCCGCGAGGTCGGCGGCGATGTTGATGATGTTCGCGGTCAGCAGGATCAGTACCGCGAGATATAACAGCGGGGCAGGGTAGTGGCGGCGCAGGTTCGTGGCGAGCCCACTGCCCGTCACGCGTCCCATCCTCGCGCAGACCAACTGGATCGACGCCATGAGCGGGTAGGTGATCAGCAGCGTCCATAACAACCCGTAGCCGAATTGCGCGCCGGCTTGCGAGTAGGTGCCGATGCCGCTGGGGTCGTCGTCCGCGGCGCCGGTGATGAGGCCCGGGCCGAGCCGCCTCATCCACGAACGCTCGGCGCGGTCCTCGACGACGAGTTCCGGTTCCATGTTGTCAGTGGTCATGTGTTATCCGCACGTGAAGAGAGCCGTCCCGAACGCCGTATGAATCGCATGCGAGCGAGTCAGCATTCTTCGTGCCACTTCCGCGGCGTTCAATTGCAACGGGATGTGTGATTGCTTGCGTCGCCGCGCGGCGCTGGGCAACATGTCATCCGCTACAATGACCCGCACTTTCCACCTGGAGACTCGCTTTGAAATTCGCCTTGAAATCTGTCGGTGCCCTGGTTGCCGCGGCTGTTCTTTCTTCCACGGCAATGGCCGCTGCTCCCACCACCGAGAAATTGCCTTCCGGCGTGGTCGTCGAACATCTCACGCAGGGCACGGGCGCGCAGCCGGCCGCCGACTCGGTCGTGAAGGTCAGCTACCGTGGCACGCTCGCCAACGGCACCGAGTTCGACAGCTCCGCGAAGCACGGCGGCCCCGCAACGTTTCCGCTCAATCGCGTGATTCCGTGCTGGACGCAAGGCGTGCAGAAGATGAAGGTCGGCGGCAAGGCCAAGCTGACCTGCCCGGCGGCGACCGCTTACGGTGAACGCGGCGTCGGTCCGATTCCGCCGAACAGCGATCTGACTTTCGAAGTCGAACTGGTCGGCATCGAAAAGTAAAAGCGCGCAACGCGCAAGGAACAAGCCCCGCTGTGAAGATCGCAGCGGGGCTTTTTGTTGGAAAAGACCGTCTGGGCGTTTTGATCCGGCAAGCGCGAAAAGCGTCGACAATACCGTTTTGCATGACGTTTCGCATGACGAATGCCTGCAAGAAAGAAAACGTGATCAAGCAAACGGACCGTGCAAGAAGATAAACGCCGGTCATTCAATGTCCGTTTGTCGCGAGTCTTCTCGTTCATGCGAGAGAAGAGGCGTTCAGCGTCTGGAGAGGCATCGGCGGCGAGTTCTTTAAAGACCCGCCGCGCCCGGTCGTTTACTACGTGCTCATGCTCATGCGCCGCCGCTCCAGCGCGGCTCACCGCGCAGCCGATAAACCCCGCTGTCATTCCCCGCGCTTCAGGAGCGCCCGTCATGAATATCGACTTTCACTATGGGGTGGTCTACATCGTCGCCCGTGTTGGCGGCATGACGGCTCGCGAGGCGCTCACGGTGGCGCACGCGTGCCAGTATGTCGACGACGCCACCACCACGGGAATACTGCGCTTTGCGGGCGGCGAGACCTTCGAGCGTTTTGCCACTGCGCACAGGTTATTCGACTACGCCAATACCGAGGACGACCAGAACCGGCTGGTATGGACGCCGTTTCATTTTCTGCCGGCCGGTGAAGGAGAAACGCTGCACGAAAAAGCCGTGTGCCGGCCGGACAGCGCAATCGCGCGCGAGGTAGTGCGGCGCGCGATCCGGCAGCGAGACGCCGATACGGGTTTACATCGACTCGGTGTGACGCTTCACACGTATGTCGATACCTGGGCGCATCAGGGCTTCGCGGGCATCGAAAGTCCGGCGAACCGGGTGAGTTCGCTGGTAGCGGAAGATTGCACGCACGAAGGCTGGCTTGCCCGCCTGGGCCGCGCCACTCGGCATCTGATCGAGCATATCGAGGAGGACGTGCTGACGATCGCGCTGCCTGTCGGTCACGGCGCGGCCTTGCACTATCCTGACCAGCCGTGGGCAAAATGGCATTACGTCGACGGCAGGAACATTCGCGTTGAAAGACACAATTTGCCGGAGTTCATGCAGGCGGCTGAAATGAGTTGCCGCGCGGTGCGTGCCCATGTAGCGGGCCGGGAAGATTTCGACACGCAGCCCGGCCTGCCGCATGACGTGAAAGAGGCGCTCACGCGCCTGCTCGACACCAACCGGCATGGGGACGACAACGAACGCTTGTTGACCATTTGCGCGGCGGTGGAAGCCGGCGCCATTCCCGGCCTGAAGGAGTCGATTCCGAACTATGTGCCCAAGGGCCCCGGCTCGTGGAAATACAAAGCCACTGGCTTGAAATCGCACGATGATACCGGCGAGCGCCCTCGCTGGACGGCAGCGTTCGAGAAAAGCGATTACCGGTTATTTCACGACGCAGTCAAACAACATCGCTTCGTGACCACTCAAGAGATTCTGCCGGATCACGGACTACGGATCGCGTAAACGCCGCCGGCGGCGTCCGGTTATTCGGCTATTGAGTCTCGCTTGCTGATATTGCGCCGTCTGCTCTTACATCGGGTTCTTTGGGTTTAAGGCGTTTCCGGCGCGCGAAATCCGTCGCCGCCGGGCGGCCGGTTTCTCCTTCCGATAGCGTTTCTTTCAGTTCTTTCCCCGCGCGGGCCCATCGAAACAATAAAAAAAGTACTATGGCCCTGTGAATCTCCGAATGCTTGCCTATAGTAGAAGCGGCTATTGCCGCCGGGTGGCGGGCGGGTTCTTTCATGTGGGTGACGGGGAATGCAAATGACGCGCTCGAATGCTGTGATCTATCAGCCCCAGGCTTGCACGCCGGAATCGTTGCGAATACTTGCGCGCTATCTCGAACTGGCGCTCGACGAAGGCGAAAGTGTGATCCTCATGCGGATCGGCACGCAGGTGCGCAGCGTTTATGTCGGCGATCCGTCCGGCGCATTGGAGGACCTGACGGACCACGGCGTCGTGGCCGCTTTCCAGGCCGATGAGATGCTGGCGTTGACGCGCCTCGGACTCAACCGGATAACCGCCGACGATCAGCAGTACCGCTTCATGCGTAGCGTGAGGTACATCGCCGATCGCCAGGCCGTCGTTTTTACGCCGACGTAAGTGGGTCGAAGAATTGGAAAGGAGAAGAAGGCACGGGAGGAAAGACACGGGAAAGACAAAATCAATGCGGCGATTTCGTAGTGAGCTCGAAAGATTCGCACTGCACCCAATGCGTAATCGATTAAGACGTGTGTCTTTATAGTCGCAGGATCTGCCTTTCTCTCGCCATTCGTGGCATAGTTCGATCGATTACCACATAAGGAGCAATCAAATGCCCACGTTAGATCAAATCCAGGCGAAGCTAAGGAAGCTCCAGGCGCAAGCCGATGTCCTTATTGCCAGGAAAGCACAAATCGCAGTCGACCAGATTCGCGACCTGATGCTCAAGCACGGCCTGACTACCGCCGATATCGAAGCGGGCGCGAAAGCGAGGCGCGCCGCGAAAGCGCTGAATGGACATGCAGGAAACGGCAAGGCAAAAGCCGCCGTCTCGGGCAAGCCGAAGTACCGCGACCCCAAGACCGGTGCGACCTGGACCGGCCACGGCCGCGCACCGGGCTGGATCTCCGGCGTGAAAGACCGTACTCAATTCCTGGTCGAGGGCGCGAGCGAATCCACTTCCGCGGTCAAGAGCCCGGTCACTCGAGCGAAGCGCGGCAAAGGTCAGCCAAAAGGCGCGCAACCTCCCAAGTATCTGAACCCGAAAACCGGCGCTACCTGGAGCGGACGTGGCCCGGCGCCTGCATGGCTGGCAACCGTCAAGGACCGCAGCAAATTCCTGATCGGTGGTGCAACGGCGGCGAGCGACGCAAGCAAACCGAAATCGGCGGCCGCCAGCGGCGCAGCGAGCAAGAAAGCCGCGGCAAAGAAGGCTGTCGCTTCGAGAAAGACCGCGGCAAAGAAGGCAACTTCGGCAACCTCGGCAACCCGGAAAGTCGCGGTAAAAAAACGCGCCGTCAAACCCGCCGCGAAGAAGCTCACCGCAACCAAAGCAGCCACGAAGCGGTCGGCCAGGGCAGCAGGCAAGGCGCCTAAAACCGCCGCTAGCGGCAAGGCCGGTGCGGCGAGCGTTGCCGCAGCGCCGCAAAGCTCGACGGTGCAAGCCAGCGCGTAAGCGCATCGGAGTCGTGAAGCCGATGACCAGTATCGAACTACCCCAGCAGGAAGATCACGTCGTCCTGCTGGACTCCGTTCCTCATCCGGCGGCGGATGCCGCCGAGCCTTTCATCGTTGCCAGCGACCGGCGGGTGATTCTGGCTTATCCGATCGCCGAATCCGACTTCGAACGCTTCGGGCCATTCGATCCCGACGACGATCCGTTTTGCGCGGTGCTATTTCCAGACACTGCGTTTCATCGTTTGGGTCCGCCCGGCGATAGCGATCTCGGCATTCATCCGCTTGCGTCGCAAGGTTTGGCCGGGTACTCGGTTCACGAGGTTATCGCTTCGTCGCTGGCCGCCGAAATTGCAGCGGTCGCTTCGGCGGAACTCGCGCGGCGCCATTTCGTGCTCACGTTTCAGGCGTCGACGTTCGAATGCGTGGCGTCGGACTACACCGTGGTCGGCGTATATGGCGCGGGTGAAATCGCCATTCGGGAAGCGTTCTCGCTGGTTCGCTGAGGGCGGTAAACGCTAGGCTTTCGCCAGAAGACTCATTAGGCGCTTCGCGTCGAATGGCGCCTGAACTTTCTTGTCGTTGTCGAAATAGCAGAACACATCCCGGCTTTTGCGCAGCGGCGCCGGTGCGGGTGAGAACCGTTGCGCGTCGTCCGGTTCTTTTCCCGCGGCCCATGTTGCTATTCTGCTGGCCCAACGTTCGAGCGCCGGATCGGCGTACTGTCCGCCGTAAAGCGTTTCCGTGCCGTGCAAGCGGATGTAGATGAAGTCCGCCGTCACGTCCTCGGTATAGGGCCATTCGGCGACGGAATCGGAAATCACACCGGCCACCCGATGCTTGCGCAGCAGCGCCGGAAAGTCGGGCGTGCAAAAGCTCGGATGGCGAATCTCTATGGCGTGCCGCAAGCGCCGTTTGCGTTCAACTACGCAATAAGGCGTCTTTACACGGGCGTCGTGCTGACGCGCCAGCGCCGCGGCCGACTCCGTATCGCGAGGAAGCAACGCGAAGAATCGTTCGAGCCGTTCGGCATCGAACTTGAAGTTCGGCGGGAATTGCCAAAGGAACGGGCCGAGCTTTTCTTTTAACGCCAGCACGCCGGAAGCGAAAAAGTTGGCAATGGCCGGCCGCGCGGTTTCGTCGCGAAAGCGCAGCATATGCGTGAGATAACGCGGTCCCTTGACGCTGAAAACAAACTCGGCGGGCGTGGCTTCGTACCAGCTCCGATAACTGTTCAAGCTTTGCAGCGAGTAATGCGAGCCGTTTATTTCGATCGTCTCGACCTCGCGCGAAGCAAAGTCCAATTCTCTCGCCTGCTTGAGATCTTCCGGGTAAAAGACGCCGCGCCAGCCTTCATAACGCCAGCCGGAAATGCCGATGCGTACATGGACGGACTTCTTTCTCACACTAAGCGTGCCTCGCTGAACCCGTGTCTTTTGCTGCGTAGCAAGGCGCGGTCCTGACAATGGCGACGCGTAATGGCGTGGGTGACTAGCGATCCGGCTGTGAGCTAGTTGCCGGGATCGAGCACCGGCCTGTCCGGCTCCGAAAGCGTCCTGTAGGGCAATCGCGCCGCGCGCGGGTTCTTCGTCGTGTTGTCGATCACGCGCTCCACGTCCGCGGTTTTTGCGAGTTCCGCGAGAAAGGCGCGTTTGTCGAAGCCAGGCGCAACGCAGCCCTCCACGTAGATGAAGCGGCGTTGCAACGTCAGCCACAGCGTCGATTGTTCGCGCCAATGCGTGGCGAAATTGATGTTCGTGAGACGGCGTTGCACGGCCTCCACGATTTCCTTGTCGTACAGGTACGCGTTCGGCAAACGGCAGCGGCCCTCCACCCAGCAGCTATTGCCGCGTTCGATCCGGTAATGGCTGTCGTCGAGCCATTCCTTTTCGGTTTCGAGCGGGCCCAACGGCACAGGACATTCGCCGATCGCTTGCGAAATCTGAAAGAACGGGTCGTGGCCGCGGTTGATGCGCGGTTCTTCCGCATCGGCATGCGCGATCGGCAGCGCGGCCAAGCAGATCAGCAGGCTCGCCAGCCGCATCGGGATCAGGCGTTTCATCGTCGTCCGCTCCGGTTAGGGGGCTTGCCGATTATGCGGCGATTGCGGTGCGGGACTCAAGATCCACGATGCGTGCGCCGGTTCTCCACCGCGAACTTGATCAGTTCCGCCTGACCTTCGATATCGAGCTTGCGTTTCAGATTCAGCCGATGCGTTTCCACCGTGCGCACCGACAGATCATTGCGCTGGGCGATCTGCTTGCTCGACAGCCCTTCCGCGAGCGCGTCGAGAATATCGCGCTCGCGCGGCGTGAGCCGTTCAATCGGCGCTTGCATCGCGGACGCCTGGATCAGACGCGCACCGAGCCCCGCGCTGAAGAACTGCTTGCCGTCGAGCACCGCGCCGATCGCCTGAATGATCTCGGTGGCGGGGGAGTCCTTCAGCACATAGCCGCTGGCGCCCGCGCGCACCGCCTGGGTCACGTATTCGAGGTTGTCGTGCATCGAGAGCATCAGCACGCGAATGGCCGGGAAGCGTTCATGAAACATGCCGGCCAATGCGATGCCGTTCATGCCGTTCATGCCCACGTCCATCAGCACGAGGTGCGGCTCGCAACTGGCGGCGAGCGCGAGCGCTTCCTGCGCATTGCCCGCCTCGCCGACGATTTCGATGTTGCGCACCGCTTCGAGCCGGGCGCGCAAACCGTCGCGCACGAGCGGATGATCGTCGACGAGAATCAGACGGGCGACGGCGGGTGGGGTGTCGTTCATGATCGAATATCCTGCAAGGCCGGCGATTGCGGCTCGTTTCGAGGCTCGCCCGTTCCGAGCGGCACGCGGGCGGTGACGAGGGTATGGCGGGGCTGCGAACTGAGCGACAGGTTGCCGCCGAGCGCTTCGAGCCGCTCGCGCATGTTGCGCAGACCCACGCCCGAGCGCCGGCCGACGAAGGCATGCGTGACGTCGAAGCCGCGGCCGTCGTCCGCGATCGAGAGCGTGACGGCGTCGTTCGAGATTTCTAGCGCCATCGCCGCGCTCGACGCCTGCGCGTGGCGCACGATGTTGGTCAGCGCTTCCTGCGCGATACGGAACAGCACGGTGTTGACCGCTTCGGGCAACACCGCTGCATGGGTGTGCGTGATTTGCGTGAAGCCGATTTCGATGCCCGACTGCTCGCTCAGTTCGCGCGTGAGCTGTTCCAATGCGGCCGCGACGCCGAGGTCGTCGAGCATCGACGGACGCAGCGCATGGGAAATGCGGCGCACCTCGCGCAAGGTGTCGCCGAGCCGCGCGAGACTGGTCGACAGTGCGGCTTCCGCGGCGGGCACGCGCGTTTCGCTGCGCTCGAAACGCGCGAGCGCCGATTCGAGCAGCAGCTTCACGGAGACCATCATCTGGCTGATGCCGTCGTGCAGTTCACGCGACAAACGCGCCCGTTCGTTTTCCTGCGACTCCACCACCTGCCGCGCGAGCCGCTTCAATTTGGCATCGGCGCTGCGGTATTCGGTGAAGTTGAGCACGAGCGCGCACAGCGCGATTACCGCGAGCCCCGCCACGGCGATCGCGTCGATCCACATCATCGTGCGATCGATGTTGGCCGCAGCTTCCCGGTCGATGCGCGCCAGCGCGAGATCCACGTCGTCGAGATAGATGCCGGTGCCGATCATCCAGCCCCAGCGTTCGAGCGGCACCACGTAGCCGAGCTTCGAGGCGAGCTTGCCCGTCGACGGACGATGCCACATGTAGCGCACATAGCCGCCGCCGCGCGAGGCTGCGGCGAGCAGACGCTGGATGGTCGGCGTGCCTTGCGGATCGCGCAACTCCGAAAGATCGCGGCCCACCAGGTTCGGCTCGCGCGGATGCATCAGCGAGCGGCCATGCATGTCGTAGACGAAGAAATAGCCGTCGCGGCCGAAGTCCATGCTTTCCAGAACGTCGAGCGCGCGCGTGCGCAGCAAGGCATCGTCGCGCGCATTGTCGTGGGCGGCCTCGTAGAGCGGCGCGATCGCGGTGGTCGCCAGTTCGACGTAATGCTTGAGTTCGACTTCCTTGCTCGCCATGTACGCGGCCTGGGTGGTCGCGTGCTGGGTCCTGGCGAGTTCGACCGCCTCATGGCGAACGCCGCTTTCGATGCTCGCGATGGCCGCCAGGAAGGGCACGATCGCCAGCAGGACAATCTTGGCTTTGAGTTTCATCGTAGAAAAGACGGCCGACGGGCTACGTAGTATCACGTAGCGGGCTTACGTAGTTGCGCGCTTGTGACGACGCTCACGAAGGCGAATACTACATCCCCACGGCGTCCCGCGCCTTGCGGCGAAGCCGCCGCGTGTTCCGCGCGCCCGGCCACGAGTCATGGCGCGCGCTTTCAATAATAGACATCAGGAGATGTTGTGGAGACATCCAGACCCGCCGGCCGCTCATGGCTATGGCTCATCCTTCTGCTTCCGTACGTCGCGCTGTTGTGGCTGCCGTTCTATAACGACACGCGTCCCTCGTTCGCGGGCTTCCCGTTCTTCTACTGGTATCAGTTCCTGTGGGTGCCGTTGACCTCGCTGCTGATTTACGTCGTGTATCGAGGTGCCAAATGAGCGATCTGAATCCTGTGAATCCGGTTGCGATGACCGTCTTTATCGCGTTCTTCGTTCTCGTCACCGTGATCGGCTTTTTCGCCGCGCGCTGGAAGCGGGGCGACCTGACGCAATTGCACGAGTGGGGCCTGGGTGGCCGCCAGTTCGGCACGGTGATCTCGTGGTTCCTCGTGGGCGGCGACTTCTATACCGCCTACACCGTGATCGCGGTGCCCGCGCTGGTGTATTCGGTGGGCGCATACGGCTTCTTCGCGTTGCCGTACACGATCATCGTCTATCCGTTCGTGTTCGCGGTGATGCCGAAGCTGTGGAAGATCGCGCATGCGAAAAACCACATCACGGCCGCCGACTACGTGCAGGGCGAATACGGCGGCAAGTGGTTCCCGGCGGCGGTGGCGATCACCGGCATTGTCGCGACGATGCCGTATATCGCGCTGCAACTGGTGGGCATGCAGGTCGTGATCAAGGGGCTCGGCGTGAGCGGCGAAATGCCGTTGATCGTGGCCTTCGTGATTCTCGCGCTCTACACGTATGCGAGCGGCCTGCGGGCGCCGGCGATGATCGCGTTCGTGAAGGACATCATGATCTATATCGTGGTGATCGCCGCGGTGTGGCTGATTCCGGCGAAGCTCGGCGGCTACGCGCACGTGTTCGACGCGGCCGATACGTACTTCAAGGCCAAGGGCGGCGCGACCGGCATCATTCTGAAGCCGGCGCAATTCACCGCTTATGCGTCGCTGGCGTTGGGCTCGGCGCTGGCCGCGTTCATGTATCCGCATACGATGACGGCGGTGTTGTCGTCCTCGTCGGCGAATACGGTGCGCAAGAATGCGATTTTCCTGCCGGCCTATACGTTGCTGCTCGGTCTGATCGCGCTGCTCGGCTACATGGCGATCGCGGCCGGCGTGCATGTGAAATCGGCTTCGGACATGGTGCCGGCGTTGTTCAATACGCTGTTCCCGTCGTGGTTCGTCGGCTTCGCGGCCGCGGCCATCGCGATCAGCGCGCTGGTGCCGGCGGCGATCATGTCGATCGGCGCGGCGAATCTGTTCACGCGCAATTTGTGGCGTCCGCTGGTCTCGCCGAATATCACGCCCCAAGCCGAAGCGGCCAACGCGAAGATCGTGTCGCTGGTCGTGAAGTTCGGCGCGCTGCTGTTCATCGTCTTCCTGCCGACGCAGTATGCGATCGATCTGCAATTGCTCGGCGGCGTGTGGATCCTGCAGATTTTCCCGGCGATCGTGTTCTCGTTGTACACGCGGCGCTTGAATACGCCGGGCCTGTTCATGGGCTGGCTCGTCGGCATCGTGCTCGGCAGCGGCCTCGCGATCTCGCAAGGACTCAAGCCGGTGTTCGCATTGCATCTCGGCGACGCGGTCTATCCGGTCTATATCGGCTTGATCGCGCTGGCGGCGAATGTGGTCGTGAGTTTCGCCGTGTCGGTTTTGTCGCCGCGTAGAGTGGCGGTCACTGCCTGATTGTCTTGCCTTGTTTGGTGTTGCCCGGCCGGCGCCGCGGGTTCTCTCCGCGGCGCCGGTCAACCTTTCTACTTCAAGCCGCGCTGCTTTCGATATTCGTCGACCGGCAGCCCGCCCCATCCCCAGTTCTCCTTCTCCACCTCTTCGATGACGACGAACGTCGCCTCCAGCGGCTTGTTCAACACGTCGAGCAGTAGCTGGCTCACTCCCTCGATGAGTTGCGCCTTTTCATTCGCCGTGACGGAATCGGCGCCCGGTTTCGTGCCCTCGCGGGTCACCTGAATCGTGACGATCGGCATGGTGTTCTCCTGGTTCGTGGCTCGGAATGGGACGCCGGCTGGCGGCGCCCGGTCGAATCAATCGCGCTGCATGCAAGCTCAATGGCCGGCGCTTTGACCGCCATCCACATGCAGGATTTCGCCCGTGACGAACGGCGCGGAATCCAGATACACGATGGCGTTCACGATATCGCTCATCTCGCCCATGTGGCCGACAGGATGCAGCGCGCCCAACGCCGCGTGCGTCTCGGGCGCGTGCATCGGCGATTTGATGATGCCGGGGGCCACGGCGTTGGCGCGAATGCCGCGTTTCGCGTATTCGATCGCGAGCGATTTCGTCGCCGCGTTCAGTCCGCCCTTGGTCAGCGAGGCGAGTACCGACGGCACGCCGTCGATCGCGTGATCGGCGAGCGCCGTCGTGATCGTGACGATATGCCCGCTCGACTGCTTCTCCATTTCGGCGATGGCCAACTGCGTGATGTGGAAGAAGCCGGCGAGGTTCACGCCTGTCACCGCGGCGTAGTCCTCGGCGGTATAGGACGTGAAGGGCTTCGCGACGAATATGCCGGCGTTGTTGACCAGCGTGTCGATGCGGCCGAAGCGCGCCACGCCTTCGCGGATCACGCGGCGAGCGGTGTCGGGGTCGGCGATGTCGCCGGCCACGGTGACGATGTTGGAATCGTCCGACGGTTTGATGCTGCGCGCGGTGGCGACCACGCGGTGGCCGCGCTCGCGGAATGCCTTGACGACCTCCGCGCCAATGCCTTGCGACGCACCGGTAACGACGACGACTTTTTGTGAGTTGCTCATGATCCATCTCCGAAAATGTTGAATCGGCTTTCCTGCCGATCGGGCCAGCGGCTCCGATAGGTGCCCAATCTAGGCGCATTCGCGTGAAGTTCGAATACCCGGCGCGGACAAACACTTGTGACGGACGGGAACAAATGAGGCGGGGCGGGACACGCGGCGGATGAGGGGGCGCGGCAGGTGTGGACGGGCAGAGCCGGCACGCTGGAACGTAACCGGAAGCGCGTCGTATCATGCGGTACTCCGCAGAGCTCGCAGCCAGGTCCTGCTTCGCACTTCGCGCGAGACCGATACCGCACCCACGTCCTTAAGAGACCATGCAGCGTCAGTTTGACGACCTTCTTCTCGGCAGCATCGAACTGTTCTGCCTTGCGGCGGAACTGGGCAGCTTCACGAGCGCGGCCGCCGCCGCGAGCGTCACGCCGGCGGCGGTGAGCCGCTCGGTGGCACGGCTCGAAAAGCGCCTCGGCGCGCGGCTGTTCGTCCGCACGACCCGGCAGATTCGCCTCACCGATCTCGGCAGGCGCTACTTCGAGCAATGCCGCGAGGCGCTTCGGCAACTCGCGGATGCGGAGCGGGAAGCGACCGGGCAACAGGCCACCCCTGCAGGCGTGCTGCGCATCAGCATGCCGACGCCCTACGGCCATTACCGGGTTCTGCCGTTGCTGGCTGAGTTTCGCGCGCGCTATCCGCAAGTCACGGTCGAAACGCACCTCAGCAACCGCAACATCGACTTCGCGGACGAAGGCTTCGACCTCGCCATCCGCGGACGCGCGCCGCAGGATTCGGGGCTGATCGCGCGCAAGATCGAGGATGCGGAACTGGTGGTGGTGGCATCGCCCGGCTATCTGCGCACCGCGGGCAAGCTGAAAGTGCTGGACGATCTGCTCAATCACGATTGCATTCAATACGAGTTGCCGAGCAGCGGCCGCAACCTGCCGTGGCAGTTCATTCGCGACGGCGAGAGCGTCGAGATGGTCACGCGCGGAAACTATGGATCGTCGGGCGACGTGCTCGCGGGCGTGACGTTGGCGCGTCACGGCGCGGGCCTGTTTCAGACCTATCGGTTCGTGGTCGAGAAGGACCTTGCGGACGGCACGCTGAAGGAACTGCTCATCCCCTACGGCGGGGCTTCGCGGCCGTTCATTCTGCTTTATCCGCACGCGCGGCATCTCACGTCGCGTGTACGCTGCTTCGTCGATTTCCTGATGGAGCGGCTGCAAGCGTAGCGCATCACCGGTTATCGAACGCGGCGCATCGCGGCTCACGGTGCCGGTATTGACGACAAGCTCATTTCGAAGAGGACGAGACATGACGATTCACACTGACAACCGGTCGCTGCTGCGCATACTGGGCATCGACAAGCCGATCATTCAGGCGCCGATGGCCGGCGTGAGCACGCCCGCGCTCGCGGCGGCCGTGTCGAATGCGGGCGGCCTCGGGTCGCTCGGCGTCGGCGCCATGAACGCCGAGGGCGCGCGCAAGGTGATCCGCGAGACGCGCGCGCTGACGGCGAAGCCCTTCAACATCAACGTGTTCTGTCACCAGCCGGCCATGGCCGATGCGAGCGTGGAGCGGCAATGGTTGAACTGGCTCGCGCCGCACTTCGAGCAGTACGGAGCCACGCCGCCGTCGTCGTTATCGGAGATCTACACGAGCTTCCTGGTGGACGCCGCCATGCTCCAGGTTTTTCTCGACGAAAAGCCCGCGGTGGTCAGCTTCCATTTCGGTTTGCCATCGGCTGAAGTCATCGCGGCGCTGAAGCAGGCTGGGATCAAGCTGCTCGCCTCGGCGACGAATCCGCAAGAAGCCGCGCAGGTTGCAGCCGCGGGCGTCGACGCGATCGTCGCGCAAGGTATCGAGGCGGGCGGACATCGCGGTGTGTTCGATCAGGATGCGCCCGACGACCGGCTGGGCACGTTTGCATTGACGCGGCTGCTGGTCAGGGAATTCGATCTGCCGGTGATCGCCGCGGGCGGCATCATGGACGGCGCGGGCATCGCCGCCGCGCTCGCGCTGGGCGCGCAGGCCGCGCAACTCGGCACCGCGTTTGTCGCGTGCCCCGAAACCTCGATCGACGAAGGCTACCGCCGCGCCCTGCTCGGCGAGCCGGCTCGCCACACCATGTTCACCACGGCCATTTCCGGGCGTCTCGCGCGCGGCATGGTGAACCGGTTCACGGAACTCGGCGACGACCCACGTTCACCGAGGCCGCCCGCGTATCCGATCGCATACGACGCGGGAAAGGCGCTGCATGCGGCAGCCAAGGCCAAGGGCGAATTCGGCTACGGTGCGCAGTGGGCGGGGCAGGCTGCGGCGCTCGCCAAGTCGTTGCCCGCAGCGGAACTGTTTGCCGAGCTGGAGCGCGAGTTGAAGGAAAGCGTGAGGCAGTTGGCGCAGTGGGCGGGCTAACGCGCGACATGTCCTGCCATTCACGCGCTCACTTCGTGCCGGGCTGATTCGGCGGCGGCAATGCCGGATCGAGTTTGGACGATTCCCGGACGAGTTGATCCGTCAACGCGGCCGCAACCGGATTCGGACCGCGGCGGGACCGATCGTCACGGACGAGAGGCGGCGCCGACGGCGACGGCGGCGGCAATGAAGGATCGAGTTTCGCCGACTCCTTGACGAGCTGATCCGTGAATGAGGACGCCACCGCGTTCGATCCTGGGTTCTGCCGGCTCGTGTTGTCACGCGCGCGTGCGCTGGGCGGCACGCTGCCCGGCTTCGCGGCGACGGAGGCCGAAGCCTCGACCGGCGCCGGTGCCGGCGCTCGCGCGAGTTCCTGACGCGGCTGTGTCTTGGGCTGCGGCGCTTGCACGGGGCGCTTTGCTGACAAATCGGTTTCAGGCGCGATGCTACCGACCTGCGACTGCGACTGCGACTGCGACTGCGACTGCGACTGCGTCGGGGCGCGGGCCGCGATGTCCTTGGACGGCGCTGGCTGCATCGTGCGTGCGGCGTTGTTCGTGGCTGGCGCGGGCTGCACCGTGCGGGCCGCAGTGTCCACGCCTGACGCGGGCTGCGCCGTGCCGGCCACGCTTCCCGCGGTGATATGCGTGCCGTCCAGTCGGGAGCCGGCCGTTGCCGTGGTGGCGGTGGCGTCGGCGGGCGGCGCCGACTGGTCTTCGTTGTGTGTCAGGAAGTAAGCGCCGAACGCGACCTCTGCAAGCACCAACGCAACCACCAATACTTTTCCGGTATTCCTCATATTAACCAACGGGTCGTTCAGGCAAATTCAATGCGCCCATGATAACCATTTGCCCGCCGCGAACGTCAACGCTGGTTTGTAACGTGACGTTGCAGCGGCGAGCCGACGCGGCCCATTGTCTTCGTCACGCGTGCGCCTGAAAGCGCATCACGCCGAGCGTCGAGCGGATAAGGCTGCATCGGCGTCACACGGCGACACGAGAGGCTCGCGAGGCCGTCAGCGTGTAAACTGCTGACTTTTTCGCTTCCGGTGGTATGTTGCAAATCCTCCCGCGCACAGTTTTCAGCGGCCCGGCGCTCATCCGCCTGCTGGCTCGCCTGACGGATGCCGACGTTCCCGAATCCAGGCAATCGCTTTCAGACCGGCTCAGCCAATGGCTCGGCTGGACCGACGCGATTGCGCTGTCCTCGGCGCTGAACGGCAATCCGCCCGCGGTGGCCTCTGGCGCGCGCGCTTTCGGCAGCGCCGACGAGGAAGAATGCGCTCGCGTGCGCAGTTCGTTGGCGAAGGCCATCGCGGGCGACAGCGTTCTCGCCACGGCGAAGCGGCGCGCACCCGCGCCGGCGTCCGCGCCTAGTGCCGCCACGGATACGGCAGTCGACTACGCGGTGTTCCGTCAACGCTATCTCTCGCTGCAGCAGACGATGGAGACCGGCATCGGCACTTTGCGCGGCCGTCTGCGGGGCATGCTGGCCGCGCGCACGCCCGCGATGGCGCGGCTCGCGTTGGTGGATGCGGTCATGGAGCGTGCGCTCGCCGAGCGCGAGCGGGGTGTGCTCGGCGCGGTGCCCGGATTGCTCGCCGGGCATTTCGAGCGCTTGCGCGTGGCGGAGCAAGCGGCGCTGGCCGAAGCCAACGCCAACGCCAACGCCCCGGCGCTCACATCGGCACACATCCCCGGCGCATGGCTCGACGTATTCCGCAAGGACATGCAGAGCGTCCTGCTTGCCGAACTGGATGTTCGTTTTCAACCGGTCGAAGGGTTGCTCGCCGCCCTTCGCGCCAGCTAACTGGGACACTATGTCCAGATATCGTATCGACCTCGTTGTGTTTTTGGCCGGCCTCGCCGCCGTGTGCTGGATCGCTGGCGGCTATGTCGTTTCGAACCCGCTGGCGCTGGCCGTCACGCTGTTGATCGGCGCCTGTTACCTCGCGGGCGCGTTCGAACTGCGACGCTATAGCCAGGCCACGTCCAGCCTGACGCGTGCCGTCGCGGATCTGTCCGCGCCGCCGTCGAGTCTAGGCGCGTGGCTCGACGCCCTGCATCCGAGCTTGCGCAATGCGGTGCGCCTGCGCGTCGAAGGCGAGCGCGTGGCGCTGCCGGGGCCGGCGTTGACGCCGTACCTCGTCGGCTTGCTCGTGCTGCTCGGCATGCTCGGCACGCTGCTCGGCATGGTGGCGACGCTGAAGGGCACCGGCATGGCGCTGGAAAGCGCGACCGACCTACAGGCGATTCGTGCTTCGCTGGCCGCGCCGGTGAAGGGCCTCGGCTTCGCATTCGGCACGTCGATCGCGGGCGTGGCCACCTCCGCGATGCTCGGGCTGCTGTCCACGTTGTGCCGGCGCGAGCGGCTGCACGCGGCGCAACTGCTCGACATCGAGATCGCCACGACCTTGCGTAGCTACTCGCGAAGCCATCAGCGCGAAGAGGCCTTCAAGCTCCTGCAACGCCAGGCGGACGTGATGCCCACGCTGGTCGACCGTCTGCAAACGATGATGGCGGCCATCGAGCAGCAGAGCCTGGCATTGAACGAACGGCAGATCGCCAGCCAGGACGCCTTTCACGGCAAGACCGAGGCCGCATACCTGCGGCTCGCCTCGTCGGTGGAGCAATCGTTGAAGGCGAGCGTCGCCGACAGCGCCCGCGCCGCGAGCGCGGCGTTGCAGCCCGTGATGGAGGCCACGATGGCGGGCCTCGCGCGCGAGACGGCGGCGTTGCACGACACCGTCACGCATGCCGTGGAGCGGCAGTTGAACGGACTGTCGAGCGGTTTCGAAGCGACGACCACGACCGTCGCCGACATCTGGAACAAGGCGTTGGCGGAACACCAGCGGTCGAGCGAAGCGTTGGCCGGGCATCTGCGCGCGTCGCTGGACCGCTTTACCGAGACCTTCGAGCAACGCTCGGCCGGCCTGCTGGATGGCGTTTCCGCGCGGCTGGAAGCGACCGCGGGCGACGTGTCGCAAGCGTGGAACGCGGCGCTGTCGCGGCAGGAAAGCGCCGGCGAAAAGCTCGCGGCTCAGAACCAGCAGGCTCTCGCGGCGGCGGCGGCGACTTTCGAGCAGCATTCGGCTGCGCTGCTGCGCACGGTCGGCGAGTCGCATGCGGACTTGCAGAGCGCCTTGGCGTCGCGTGACGAGCAGCGGCTCGCGGCGTGGACCGAATCGCTCGGTTCGATCGCCGCCACGTTGAGCAAGGAATGGGAGCAGGCCGGCGCGCGCAGCGCCAGCCGGCAACAGGACATGTGCGATACGCTGGCTCAGACCGCGCGCGACATATCGGCCCAGACGCAGGCGTACGCGAGCAGCACGATCGCCGAGATCGACCGCCTCGTGCAAGCGGCTGCGGAAGCTCCGAAGGCCGCGGCGAACCTGCAGGCGGAACTGGCGTCGCGCGACCAGCAGCGGCTCGCGGCATGGACCGAATCGCTCGGTTCGATGGCCGCGACCTTGCGCGCGGAGTGGGAAAAAACCAGCACGCACGCCGCCAGCCGCCAACAGGAAATCTGCGACGTGCTGGAGCGCACCGCGCGCGACATATCCGCCCAGACCCAGGCGCACGCGAGCGAAACGATCGCCGAGATTGCGCGGCTCGTGCAGGCCGCGTCGGAAGCGCCCAAGGCCGCGGCGGAAGTCGTCGCCGAACTGCGCCAGAAGCTCTCCGACAGCATGGTCCGCGACACCGCGATGCTGCAGGAACGCAGCCGTCTGCTGGAAACGCTGGAAACCTTGCTCGATGCCGTGAACCATGCGTCCACGGAACAGCGCACCGCCGTCGATGCACTGGTCGCCACGTCGGCGGATCTTCTGCAGCGTGTCGGCACGCAGTTCACCGAGAAGGTCGAGCTCGAGACCGGCAAACTCGGTGCCGTCGCCGCGCAGGTCACCGGCGGCGCCGTCGAGGTCGCGAGCCTGGGCGAAGCGTTCGGCATGGCCGTGCAGACCTTCGGCGCATCGAACGACAAGCTGGTGGACCACTTGCAGCGGATCGAAACCGCGCTCGACAAATCGCTCGCCCGCAGTGACGAACAGCTTGCCTATTACGTCGCGCAGGCGCGCGAAGTGATCGACCTGAGCATGATCTCGCAGAAGCAGATCGTCGAGGAGTTGCAGCAGCTTGCCGGTCAGCGGGCTTCAGCCGGAGCCGAGGCGGCATGAACGAGGAAATCGACGGCGGCGTGGAGCAGACGGCGCCGATCTGGCCTGTTTTCGGCGACTTGATGTCGGTGCTGCTCGGCGCGTTCGTGCTGATTCTGGTCGGCGTGATCGGCGTGGAGATGGAGCTTTCGAGCAAGCTGGAGCAGGAGGTCAAGCAGCGTCAGGTGGAAACGCAGCGCCGCATGACGCTGGAGCAGGCGTTGGCCGGACCGCTGGCGGCGGGGCGGGTGACGCTGGTCAACGGGCGCATCGGCATCAACGGCAGCGTGCTGTTCAAGCTGAACTCCGATCAGTTGCAGCCCGAGGGCCGGGACGTGTTGAAGAGCCTGGCCGCGCCGCTCTCCGCCTGGCTCAAGACCCGCGACGAAATCCTGATGGTGAGCGGCTTCACCGACGACCGCCAGGTGCGCGACGGCAATCGCCGCTTCGCCGACAACTGGGAGTTGTCCGCGCAGCGCGCGTTGACGGTGACGCGTGCGTTGATCGACGAGGGCGTGCCTTCGGCGTCGGTGTTCGCGGCCGCGTTCGGCTCCGGGCAGCCCGTGAGTTCGAATGCCGACGAGGACGGCCGGGCCAGGAACCGGCGCGTGGAAATAGCGCCTGTGCCGAGGCCGTCGAGCGCGACGGTGAAGTCCCGTGAGTAGCGGCGGCGACATTGGCCGCGATAGTGGCCGCGATAGTCGCGACGCAGGCGCGGTCCGCGCGACGCTCGACGCCTGGCGCGAGCGCGGCGCCGATCGCGTGAACCCGGTCCGCTTTCATTTCATCGAGGCGCTGGAACGGCGCGCAGCCGGCCACGGCGGCGAGGCGCGCCGTATCCTCGACGACCGGCTGTCGACACTGCTTGCGGACTATGCGGACGATCTGGAGCGGCGGGCCGCATCGGCGGTTGATGAGGCGCGCGGCGCGGCATCGCCGGGTGCGTCCCCTCATGAATCGCTTGCCGGGTTGATCGCGTACATCGGCGGCATGCATTCGGCGGTGCATGCCTCGGGCCCCGCCGCGTCGCGCTCCGCCTCATACCCGGAACTGGAGATGCTCGACTACTTCCGCGAGCTTGCCTCCAGGGCTCGCACCGAAAAGCAGTTGCGGCAATCGCTCGAACAGGTGCCGGGGAATGCGGGGCCGCTCAATTCGAGCAGTCTCGTGCATCGGTCGCTTTCGCTGATGCGTGAACTCTCGCCGGGATATCTCAAGCAGTTCCTGTCCTATGTCGACGCATTGTCGTGGATGGAGCAGATGACCGGCGGCGCGGCGGCGGGAAAGGACGCGCCGCGCGCGGCGAGCGCCGGCAAGAGTGCGCGCGGAAAATCGCGCTAGCGGTTCGCCCGTGATTGCGTGGCCGACGACCGTCCGAACACCAGCAACGTGATCGTCAAGACGCAAAAGCCCGCTCCCGCGTAAAAAGTCGCCGTGGCGCCCACGCGATCCCACAAGGCGCCCGCGATCACGCTGGACGCGAGCGTCACCATGCCGCTGAACAGATTGAAGAAACCGAAGGCCGTGCCGCGCAAGTGCGCGGGCGCGGTTTGCGCGACCATGGTGGCGAGCAAGCCCTGCGTCATCCCCATGTGCAAACCCCACAGCGCGACGCCCACTAGCACCATGCTCCAGTGCGCGCCATGCGCGAGCACCACGTCGGCGGCGATCAAGGCGACGAGGCCGGCGATCAACAGGCGCGTGTGGCTCGTCGTATCCGCGAGCTTGCCGAACGGATACGCGGACAGCGCGTACACGATGTTCATCGCCACCATCACGAGAGGAACCAGCGCAACCGGCACGCCGCTGCCCATCGCGCGCAAGACCAGGAACGCTTCGCTGAAGCGCGCCAGCGCGAAGACCCCGCCCACCACGACCACCCACCAGTAGCCGCCGCCGAGCTGCTTCACGCTTTCCCAGCGAATCGGATTGACCCGCTTCGCACCCGGCTCGCGCGCCGGTTCCTCGACGCCGAAGGCCAGCAGCGCGACCGCGAGCAAACCGGGAATCACGGCGAGCCAGAACGCAAGCCGGAAGTTATCCGCCCACGCGAGCATGATGATGACCGCCAGCAGCGGTCCGAGAAACGCGCCGACCGTGTCGAGCGATTGGCGCAGTCCGAACGCGGCGCCTCGCAGATGGGGCGGCGTGACGTCGGCCACCAGCGCGTCGCGCGGCGCGCCGCGAATGCCCTTGCCGACCCGGTCCAGAACGCGCGCCGTCACGACGATGCCGATGCTGGGCGCGATCGCGAACAGTGGCTTGCTGAGCGCGCCGAGACCGTAGCCGGCGACGGCGAGCCATTTGCGATTGCCGAGGTAATCGCTGAGCGTGCCGGAAAACACCTTGACCGCGGGAGCGGTGGCTTCGGCGACGCCTTCGATCAGGCCGATCGTCGTCGCGCTCGCGCCGAGGCTCGCCATGAGGAACATCGGCAACAGGCTATGGACGATCTCCGACGACACGTCCATCAACAGGCTGACGAAGCCCAGCACCCAGACACTGCGTGGAATGTGCTGAAGAACGCGCGGGCGCGGGCGGGTTTGCATCGACAGGGTCCTCGGGAAGTGTGGACTCGTTGCGTCAAACCTCACGCCGACGCTCGGAGTTCCGACCGTCAGCGTGGCAGCAGGTCTGAAGCGCTGTCAATGATAATCGCCGCGCGCGTTGGCTCCCGTCCGCGCTCGTTCGCTCCCGTCGGCGTTCGGGCTATGCGCGCATGTACCGTCGCGCTGCCCCGCCTGTTCCCTCGCGCGTGCGTTGTGTGCCGCCGCCCAGATAAGCATCGCGCAGGACATCGAGCTCCAGCAGCGCTTGCGCCTTCCCATGCGCAACCACCCGGCCGCCTTCGAGCACGTAACCGGATTGCGCATAGCTCAGCGCGATCGCGGCGTTCTGCTCGGCCAGCAGAAAACTCACACCGTCGTCGCGATTGAGCGCCGCCACCGTCTCGAAGATTTCCTCGACCACTTGCGGCGCGAGCCCCATCGACGGTTCGTCGAGCAGCACCAGCGAAGGCCGCGCCATCAACGCGCGGCCGATCGCGACCATCTGCTGTTCGCCGCCCGACGCGTAGCCCGCCAGCGTCGCGCGGCGCTCCCTGAGCCGCGGAAAGATGCCGTAGATGCGTTCGAGCTCCGTTTCGAGTTCAGCGCGTTTGGGCCGCCGCACGAACGCGCCCAGCCGCAGGTTGTCTTCCACCGACAAATGCGCGAAACAACGCCGCCCCTCCAGCACCTGGACGAGCCCGCGTTCGGCGAGCGTCCACGGATCGGCGTGGGTGATCGCTTCGCCGCGATACGCGATGCGCCCCGACGTGAGCTCGCCGCGCTCCGCGCGCAGCAGACTGGAGACCGCCTTCAGCGTGGTCGTCTTGCCCGCGCCGTTGCCGCCCAGCAAGGCGACGATCGCGCCGGACGGCACGCTCAGCGACACGCCGCGCAATGCCGGTATCAACTGGCTGTACGTCACCGCGATGTCGTCGACTTCGAGGATCGGGGCGGCGCTCATGCTCAGATATCCTTGCCGCAATCGCGCGGCGTAATGCCTTTCTCCTTCGCGTAGGCATTCGCCGACTTCTCGATGATCGGACGCAGCAGCGCGCGGTCGGCCTGCACCCAGCCGCTGATCACCTTCCATTGCTGGCCGTCCCATTGCTGAAAGCGCACGGCGCCGCCGCCTTCGTGATCGGCGCACGACAGCTTCAGCGGCTGAACCAGACCATACGCGCCGAGCTGCTTCAGGCGCGCGTCGTCGAGATTCAGATGCTCGAAGCCCCAGCGCACCTGTTCGCCTGTGAGCGGCTTATTGCCGAATTTCGCCTGCGCCACGCGCAACGCCTCGACATTCAGAATGCCGTTGACGACGCCCAGGTTGTAGTACACCGTGCCGAAGCGCGCCGGGTCCTTCAGATTGCCGTTGCCCGGCTTGATCACGTACTGGTCGATGGCCTGAATCACCGGGAAGCCGGTGCCCGACGGATGCGTGGTGATCGAGATGAAGCCCTTGGCGGCGTCGCCCGCCGGACGCGCGTCCTCTTCCGAGTTGCTCCAGATGTTGCCGATGATGTGATCGGCCGGGAAGCCCACCTTTTGCGCGGACTTCAACGCGACCGGATTCATCACGCCCCAGCCGCGCAGAATCACCCAGTCGGGCTTGATCCGATGGATGGTGAGCCACTGCGAGCCTTGCTCGTTACCCGGATGCGGCACTTCGATCTGCGTGAGTTCGAAGCCGTATTTTTTCGCGAGCGTATCCAGCACCGGAATCGTCTCGCGGCCATAAGGCGAGCCGTGGTAGAGCACGACGATCTTCTTGCCCTTGAGCTGAGTCAGTCCGCCGGATTGCTGGCCGATGTAATTGACGATCGCGGAGACTTCGCTATACGGATTGAGTTGCAGCGGAAACACATAGGGGAATACCGCGCCGTCCGTCGAATCCGTGCGGCCGTGGTTGATCGTGACGAGCGGAATCTTGTCCACGGTCGAACGATCGAGCGTGGCGTAGGCGATGCCGACCGAGAGCGGATTGGTCGCCGCCGCCGGCGCGCCGTTCAGGCCGCTCTTCAGCCGCTCATAGCACTCCACGCCCTTTTCGACCACGTACTCGGTTTCGCATTCGCTCCACGTCAGCTTGACGCCGTTCACGCCGCCGTCGCGCTTGTTGACGAGGTTCATATAGTCGATGAAGCCGCCGAAAAAGCCGCTGCCGCCAGCCGCATAAGGACCGACGCGATAGCTTTGCAACGGGAAGTATTCCTCGCCCGCGGCTTGCGCGTTGGAAAAGGGCGTGGCGCCGAGCGCAAGCAGCAGGCTCGCGGCGGCGAGGCGCGCTGACAGGCGCGCTGACGTTCCGCGCCTTTTGAAGGAGTCGATGAAATTCATACGGGGTTAGACCTTGATTAATAAAGCAGTGAAATGAGGCAATGAAATGAAGAGCGACGAGCGAGGCAATGCAGCCGGCTTCACGCGCGCAACGGCCAGTCGCGCAGCCGGTTCCACGCGGTCTGGACCAGTCGCGCGAGGCCGTCCGGTTCCTTGATGAGAAAGACGATGATGAGCGTGCCGAAGAGGATCTTCTGCAGGTTCTGCAACTGGCCGGCCTCGATGCCGACGCTGGCGAGCGCGCCCGCCGCATGCGAGAGCAGTATCGGCAGCAGCACGATGAACGCGGCCCCCAGGAAATTCCCGCCGATGCTGCCCATGCCGCCGATGATGATGATGAACAACACCTGAAACGACAGATTCAGATCGAAGCCGTGCGGCTCCACCGTGCCGAGATAGGCGAATGCCCACAGCGCGCCGGCGATGCCGAGCACGAACGAACTGAGCGCGAACGCGAGCAGCTTGGTGCGGCCCACCGGAATGCCGATCACGCGCGCGGCGGTGTCCATGTCGCGCACGGCCATCCAGCGCCGGCCGAGTTCGCTGCGCACGAGACTGAACGCCATGACGAAGACAATCGCCACGACGCTCAGCACGAGCAGATAGCGCGCCGCGGGCGTGGCGATTTTCAGGCCGAACGCGGAGAGCGCGGGCGCGCTCAGCACGCCCGAACCGTCGTTGTTCGAAAACCAGCTCACCCGCGTAAAAATCCACTCGACGAGGAATTGCGCGGCCAGCGTCGAGACGATCAGATAGAAGCCCTTGATGCGCAGGCTCGGCAGGCCGAACAGCGCGCCCACCGCGGCGGTGATGAGTCCGCCGAGCAGCAGGTCGACGGCGAGCGGCAGCGCCGGCGCTCGCACCAGCAGGTTATAGGTGGCGTAGGCGCCGACCGACATGAACGCCGCCGAGCCGAGCGAGAGTTGTCCCGCGTAACCGGTGACGAGGTTCAGCCCCAGACCCGCCAGCGACAGCACGAGGAAGGGAATCAGGATCGCGCTGAGCCAGTAGTCGTTGCTCAGGCGCGGCACGGCGACGAACGCGATCAGCGCGGCTAATGCGATCAGCGCGAGTAGCGCGCCGCCCGACAGCCTGAGTAGGGACGAGCGGCGCGGCTGTGCGCCCGGTTTGCGCGATACGCTCGCGTTGGATTGAAGAGACGACATGGTTGGCCTCGCACTCGCACTCACGTTCACACCCGTTCCACGGCGGGTTCGCCGAACAAACCGGCAGGGCGCGCGAGCAGGAACAGCATCGCGAGCAGATAGGGAAACCAGTTTTCGATGCCGCCGCCGAGCAGCGTGCCGACGTAGACTTCGGCGAGCTTCTCCGACGCGCCGATCAGCAGCCCGCCGACGATCGCCCCGCCGATCGACGAAAAGCCGCCGATGATCAACACCGGCAGCGCTTTCAGCACCACCAGCGACAGCGAGAACTGCACGCCGAGCCGCGCGCCCCACAGGAGCCCCGCCACGAGGCTGACGAAGCCGGCGAGCGCCCACACGATGGCCCAGACGCGCGGCAGCCGCACGCCGACCGCCAGCGCGGCGAGCGGGTCGTCGGCGACGGCGCGCAACGACAAGCCGAGCCGCGTTCGCCGGGTCAGCAGCGACAGCGCCAGCACCAGCGCACCGGCGGTTGCCGCCGCGAAGATGTCGAACTGGCTGATCATGACGCCGGCGAGATTCAACGGCTTGTCGTCGATGCCGAGCGCGAGGCCGTGCACCTGCGCGCCCCAGAAGAGTTGCGCGGCGCCTTCGAGAATGAAGCTCAGGCCGAGCGTCGCCATGAACAGCACGATGGGCGGCCGGTTCACCAGAGGCCGCAACACGAGGCGGCCGATCAGCACCGCGATCAACACGAGCGCCGCGAGCGTCACGCCGAAGGCGAGCACCGGATTCACCTGCCGTTCGACGAGGCTCACATAGGTCAGTGCGCCGAACAGCACCATCGAGCCCTGCGCGAAATTGAACACGCCGGACGCTTTGTAGATCAGCACGAAGCCGATCGCGACCATCGAATACATCACGCCCGCCAGCAAGCCGCCGACGAGCACTTCGAGAAAAAATTCCATGTTGTCGAGTCTCTCAATGACGGGTGCCGAGATAGGCGGCCAGCACGTCCGGGTTGCCGCGCACGTCGGCGGGCGCGCCATCGGCGATCTTCTTGCCGTAATCGAGTACGACCACGTAATCCGACAGGTCCATCACCACGCCGATGTCGTGCTCGATCAGCACGACCGTCACGCCGAATTGCCTGTTGGCGTCGAGCACGTAGCCGGCCATCGCGCGCTTTTCGTCGGCGTTCATGCCGGCCATCGGTTCGTCGAGCAGCAGCAGGCGCGGCTCGGCGGCGAGCGCGCGGGCCAGTTCGACGCGCTTTTGCACGCCATAGGGCAAGGTGCCGACGGCGGTGTGCCGGAAGCGCTGCAAATCGAGTGCTTCGATGACGACTTCCGCATAGCGGCGCTGTGCCGTTTCATCGCCGCGCGCGCGGCCGACGCACAACGTCTGTTCGAGCCACGTGCTGCGCCGATGCAGATTGCGGCCGGTCAGCACGTTGTCGAGCACGCTCATCCGGCGAAACAGCGCAATGTTCTGAAACGTGCGCGCAATGCCGCTGTGCGCCGCGTGGTACGGATTCATGCGCCGATAAGCGTTGCCGTCGAAACGCACGCTGCCGTGCTGCGGCCGATACACGCCGTTGATCACGTTGAGCAGCGAGCTTTTGCCCGCGCCGTTCGGACCGATCAGCGCGCAGATTTCCCCGGCTTGCACGTTGAAGCTGATGTCGGTGATGGCTTTGACGCCTTTGAACGACAGCGAAATATGGTCGAGCGAGAGCAGCGCGTGAGTGGATCGAGTCATTTAAGGTTGGGTCATGCGTCAGTAGGCCGGTTGTTCGGACGCGCGGTCCGCCGCATGGCGTTGCGGCGTTTCCGGCTGTGCGCGTTGTTCGACGCGTTGCCAGTCGCTGTGATCCGGCCACGCGCGGACCGGTACGCGTAGCGCATCGAACAGCGCAGCGGTTTTAGCGTCGAGCGGCGGGCCGATGACGAGCGCCGCATGCGTGCGTGAAAAACCGATGACGTCGCGCAACGGCCGCGTGATGAGCCACCACGTCAGCGTGCGGATGAGCGGGCCGAACGGACCACGCTGCCCGCGTAGAGCGCGATCGATCAGGCGGCGGCGCCATGAGCGCTCGCCGGGCAAGCGGTCGTCCACGAGTTGCGCCACGCGGGCGTAGGTGTCGCGCGTGCCGGCGACGAGCGTCGGTGCGAGTTCGCGGCGGTCGTTATCGCGCGTGGCGAGCGACTCGGGAAAGTTCAGGCGGAAGCCGCTCAGCACCCACGGCGCGATCAGATAGCGCTCCTGCGAAGCGGCGGCAAACGCGCGCGCGGCGAAGGCTTCGTCGTTCGCGTGCAGCTTCTCGGTGTCGACCAGATGCCGCGCTTCGCGCACCAGCGTCGCGTGAGTGAAGCGCTGTTCGACGAGGTGCCCGTCGTCATTCAGCCGCACGAAGGCGAACGCATCGCCGTGCGGCAGCGCGGCCGGTGCGAAGCCTTCACGACTCGCGAGCGCCAGCGCGCGATAGTCGATCACGGCGGGATGCGGATGCGGCGTGAGATGGCGCGGGTTCGCGTCGATCACTTGCAACGCCTGTTCCTGCGCCAGCAGACGGTCGACCTGACGGTCGTCCTCGGCAAGCACGAAACGCGGGGCGAGATGCGTGAGCGCGGCGCGCAACGCGGCGTCGCCGAGTTGCGGGTCGAGCGGTATCGCCACGCCGCCGCTCCACTGCGCCGCGAGCGACAGCAGCAATGCCTGCTCGCGCGGCTGGCTCACGAGCAGTAGCGCGTCGCCCGCCGCAAAGCCTCGCTGCGCGAGGCCCGCCGCGAGTTGCTCGACCGCCGCGGCGACCTCTCGCCACGACAGCGCGTGCCACGCGCCCAGCCGCTTGTGCCGCAACGCAAGAGCATGCGGCCGATGCCGCGCCTGATGGCGCAGCCAGTCCGGCAGCGTCGAGGGTTGCGCGCCCGTCATGATCACGCGGCCTTGGCCTGTTGCTTGCGTTCGAGTTCGCGCACCAGCGGCAGAACGCGTTTGCCGAAGTACTCCACCTCTTCGATGAAATGGAGAAATCCGGTCAGCACCAGATCCACGCCAATCGATTTCAATTCGACGATGCGCTCGGCGATCTGCTGCGGCGTACCGATGAGATTGGTGCGAAAGCCGTCGTTGTACTGCACGAGGTCTTCGAAGCTCGATTTGGCCCAATTGCCTTCGCCTTCCGGCGAAGCCGCGCCCGCCTGCCTGGCGGCATCGCCGAACGCATGCACGGCTTCGACGTGCGCATGCCTGATGATGTCGTCGAGCACCGCTTTGGCTTCTTCCTCGGTATCGCGCGCGATCACGAAGGCGTTCACGCCGATGCGCACCTTGTGATTGTTTTTCGCCGCCTTCGCCTGAATGTCGTCGATTTGCGCCTTCAGGTTCTCCGGCGTATTGCCGTTGGTGAAGTACCAGTCGGACACGCTCGCGGCGTTGTCGCGGGCGGCGCGCGAACTGCCGCCCTGGAAGATCTCGGGATGCGGCTTTTGCACCGGCTTCGGACTCAGCGTGTAATCGTTGAAGCGGTAGAAGTCGCCCTTGAAGGTGAAGTGGTCCTGCGTCCAGATGCCCTTGAGCGCCTGAATGAATTCGTTCGAGCGCCGATACCGTTCGTCGTGTTCGAGCCACGGCTCGCCGATCGCGGTGAACTCGCCTTTGAACCAGCCGCTCACGACGTTGATTGCAATGCGCCCGTTCGAAATGTGGTCGATGGTCGCCAGTTGCTTGGCGACGACCGCGGGATGCCAGGGTCCGGGCAGGATCGCGGCCAGCACCTTGAGTTGGGTGGTCGCGTGCAACAGCGCCTGGCTGAAGGAAACCGATTCGTGCTGATGCTCCGCGCCGTAGCCGGCGGTAAAGCGAATCTGGCTCAGCGCGTACTCGAAACCCGCCTGCTCGGCGGTTTGCGCGAGCTTCTGGTTGTATTCGAGACTCCAGTCGGTGCGTTGCTCGATCGTGCTGACGACCAGGCCGCCGCTGACGTTGGGCACCCAGTAGGCGAACTTGAGGGCGTCGTCGTGAGAATGGGTGTGGCTCATGATGTTCCTGGTGATTGAATGAAGGAGGTTAGGCAGCCAGCGTTGCCGCTCGCGAGGAAGAGGCCGGAAGGCGTCCCGCATGCAGCCACGGCAGCGCGCGTGTCACGGCGAGCGCGATGCGCTCTTTCAGCGCGGCGCTTGCGATGGCATGGCCGTCGAAATCCGCATCCGACGCATAGACGCCGATCGGCAGCGTGCGAGCCTGAAAGAAGCTGAAGAGCGGCCGCAGTTGATGATCGATCACCAGCGCGTGACGCTCGCTGCCGCCGGTTGCCGCGAGAAGGACGGGCACGTCGAACAGCGCCTCGTGATGCACGAGATCGAACAGATGCTTGAAGAGCCCGGTATACGAAGCGCGATAGACAGGGCTCGCGGCGATGATCAGATCGGCCGATTCGATCGCCTTGATCTGCGCTTCGACGTCGGCGGGAAGCTGCGCGCGCAGCACGGCGCCGGCGAGTCGCGGCGCGATCTGGCCGAGTTCGACGAGGTGCGTGTCGATCGGCAGCGCGTCGCCGAGCGCCGCGAGCAGGCCCTCGACCACGGCCAGCGTGCGCGATGGCCGTTGCAATCCGCCGGAAACCGCGACCACGTTCAATCTGTTGCTCATGCGAACGATCCTTTCAATGGGAAGCGAATCAAATAGGGAGTTCGGCTTATTGAGCGAATAGCGTGCCATTCGCCGCTGCCGGCGCGAGCTGTACTTTGGGGCGGTCGCGCGTTTCGGCCCGATGGCGCGGCGAGTCAAATGGCATAGCCGTTTGCGGCGTTTTCCCGCGCGTATATCGCGGCGGCATGGAACGATTGCAGGCGTGCGTATGAAGCTGACGAAGCAAGATGGCCTCGGCGCTGCTGCTGGAGAAGCAGTGCCGGGTTTCGGCGAGCGCAACGCGGACTTTCAGAATGCCGACAAAACCGCGTGAACGGCGTCGAGCGAAGCGTGTGTCGATGCGGAAGCGGCATTCATGACGATGCTGCTGCCAAAGAAGCAATTCGACTTTGGTTCCCACAACAAAATGCATAGGAAGTCGCGCCGGGTGTTCAGAATAGGCTGTCCGACACCGAGCTTCTACTCATGAATTCTTCATTCAATCACGTGTTGGCGGAACGCTCAGCCATTACACGAGCGGAGTCGCCGCCTTTATTGACGATGCCCGACACGCGCACGCTGACCACTTCCATCCGCGCCACCGCGCAAGTTTTCTCGGACCCGCGCTCGCTGGCGTTGCTCGAACGTATTCGCATGGTGGCGCCGAGCGACGCCAATGTCCTCGTGATCGGCGAGACCGGCACCGGCAAGGAACTGGTCGCGCGTCACGTGCATAACCTCAGCGCGCGCAGGGACCGGCCTTTCGTGGCCGTCAATTGCGGTGCGTTTTCCGAGTCGCTGGTGGAGAGCGAGTTGTTCGGTCACGAGAAAGGCGCGTTCACCGGCGCGTTTTGCGCGAAGCCCGGCTGGTTCGAGGCGGCCAATGGCGGCACGCTCTTTCTCGACGAGATAGGCGACCTGCCGCTTTCGATGCAGGTCAAGCTGTTGCGCGTGTTGCAGGAACGCGAAATCGTGCGGCTGGGCTCGCGCCGGAGCATTCCTATCGACGTGCGCGTGCTGGCGGCCACCAACGTGCATTTGCAGGACGCGGTGGCGGCGGGTCATTTCCGCGAGGATCTGTTTTATCGCCTGAACGTGGTGCATCTGGCCGTGCCCACGCTGCGCGACCGGCCGGGCGATATCTTGCCGCTCGCCAGATACTTCATTGAAGAGTACAGAAACCGGCTGGGTTATGGCGCTGTCGGCATCGAGCCGTGCGCGGAGCGAAAGCTGCTGGCGCACAGTTGGCCCGGCAACATCCGCGAACTGGAAAACGTCATTCACTACGCTTTGCTCGTGTGCAGCAGCGATTCGTTGAGGGAGGGCGATTTGCAGATGTCGTCGTTCGGCGTTCAGAGCGCGCGGCGAGCGGGCAATGAGCCGGCGCCATGCACGCCGCTCGAAGGGCTCGAGGGCGCCTTGCGCAATCTGTTCGATAACGCGGAAGGCAAGCTGTTCGAACAGATCGAAGACACCGTGATGCGGGTGGCGTTCGAGTTCTGCTATCGCAACCAGATCCAGGCCGCGAGATTGCTGGGCATTAGCCGAAACGTATTGCGCGCGCGGCTGATTCGCGCGAGACAGATTTCCGCGCAAAAGTAGCCGCGAGTTCGCGCGGCCTCGTCGCGGCGTAGCGGCGAACATCTCGCTTGACGCCGCCTGCGGACCGGCCGTCGAGCCGGTCCACGCATGATGCTCGCCGCGCCGCCGAATCATGCCGCCGACACGCCGTTGCCGATCTGCCAGATGAAAGGCGGCTCGGTGCCGTTGATTTCCCAATCGCCGACGATCCGTTCCTTGTAGATGAGCGGGTTATGCGATGCGGCGGTGCGAGCGTTGCGCCAGTGGCGGTCCAACAGTTTGTTCTCGCTGACGCCGGATGCGCCGAGTGCGTTGAAGAGGTCGGTGGTGGCTTGCAGAATCAGCGCGGCCACCGCGACTTGCGCCTTGGCCGATTCGATTTCGGCGGCGACGTTCGCCGACTTCTCGGCTTCGCGATCCGCGCCGAAGCGCGTTTCGTATGCGCGTTGCGACGGCTCGGCCGCGCGCACGGCGGCGGCTTCGGCCGCATATACGCGCGCCGCGATTTGCCCGACCACCTGCTGCACCTGGGCGTCCTCGCTCACGCGCGGCGCGTTGCCGTGGCTGTAAACGCGGGTGCGCTTGCGGACTTCATGCGAGATGTCGCGTAACGCGGCGCGGCCCGTCCCCGCGATCACGGCGATCAGCACGAGCTGATAAAACGCGGTCTGGTATTTGAAGCGCGTCGAGAAGTCGATGATGTTTTCCTCGTCGACCACGGCATTCTCGAACACCGAGGTTCCGCTGCCCGTGGTGCGTTGGCCGAAACCGTCCCAGTCGTCGCTCTGTTTGACGCCCGGCTGGCGGGTGCTCAACGCCGCGATGACGTCGGCGCCGTTATCGTCGCGTTGCGCGTACACGTCGATCCAGTCCGCAAAGATGCTGCCCGTGCTGTAGTACTTCGTGCCGTTCACGACCCACTGGTTGCCGCGCCGCGACACACGCGTGATGACTTCGCCCAGTTTGACCGCGCCGACTTCGGTCCACGCATTGCCGACGATTTCACCATTCACGAAACGCTCGAACCATTTTTCCCGCGCGGGGCCCGGCACAGCGTTGATGCGGTCCTCGACGAAGGCGAAGTGTCCGCGCAACGCCTGCGGCAAACTCGAATCGGCTTCCGCCAGTTCGATCAGCAAGTGCACGAGTTGCGGCAGCGATGCGCCGGCGCCGCCGTATTCGGCCGGCACGCGAATGGCGCCGAAGCCCGCTTCCTTCAACCACTCGATCTGTTCGTGCGGGAGCGTGCGAGTGCGTTCGCGCTCGAGCGCGCCTGCCGCGATGCGTTCGAAAATGGGCCTGAATCTGGCGGCCAATGGCTCGTAGTCCGTGCCGCGGGAAAGCGGCAAATCTTCACGCTGGTTTTGTGATGCCATACGCCTGCTCTTGAGTCGGTGAGGGGAGGGAGCCGGAACGTTTCGAGTTCCGGCCGTATGGATTGATTTGCACGATCCATGCCATTCAGGCGAACGCTTATTGCATCGCGCCATAGAGAATGGCGCTGCGTTTCAAGCTGCTGAACTGGCAGCATTGTGCTGGCGCATTGCTCGCCCCAAAGCAGTGAATCAATGTGTGGTGGGTTGAAATGCGATTAACATTATTCAGTTTGCATATACCAATAAAAAAGTAAAGGAAAGTTTGTGCGGTGTTTCACTGTTAATGCCTGGACGCCTGTACTATATGGATCGGCGGGGACCAGCCTGGTAATCAGAGTTAGAAAAAACGTATAGGAAGCTTTTTCGTATGGTTGCCGCCTTTGCCGTTCGTGTCAGCGGCGGTGTGACGAGCCACGTGAAAAATATGAACAACTTTATTCGACCACCAGTTTCGTATCCGGCAACTGTCGTTTTCGTGGACGACAACGACAGTTATCTCGACGCGCTGCGCCGTTTCTTTCCGGATATCTCCACCAATCTGTTTTTCACGCGGCCGCAAGCGGCACTCGCGTTTATCCGTCAACATGCCCGCGCGAATTCACTGGAGTTTGCGCCGGCGTCGGCGTGTTTGAGCGAAACCGGTGTCGAGCGATTTGTCGAAACCTCGGCTGAGCGCGACATCTTGCTGCGTAAGTCGCGCTTTGCGGAGGTCGCGGCGGTCGTCGTCGATTACGACATGCCGGGGGTGAGCGGTGTCGAATTGCTCTCTTCGATATCCGACTTGCGGTGCGCGAAAGCGCTGCTCACCGGCGTCGCGGACGAGACCGTCGCGGTCAACGCGTTCAATGCCGGAATCGTCGATTTATATCTGAGAAAGACCGACGCGGAGTCGGCAAGCCGATTAACCCATTTTCTGAACGACGCCCGAGCCCGGCATTGTTCCGAAAGCGGTTGGCTGGCGTTGGGCGAAAACGGCACCACGTATTGCGATCCGAGAACGCGCAAGCTGATCGACGAACTGGCCGCCGCCGAAGGTATCGTCGAGTACTATTGGCGTCCCGAGCAAAATGCCATTCTGATGTTCGACCGCGCGGGCAACCCGAGCGTGTTCGTCGCGTGGGCCGAGCACGACTGGATCTTGCAGGGCGAGATCGTGGCGGACGAAAACGGCCCGGCGGAACTGCTGAGACAGATCGCGGTGCGCGAGGTGATGCCGCTTTTCTGGCCGCATCTGGCCTACCGCGCGGGCGTCGAATTCCGCATGCTGCAGCCGCGTGAAATTCCCGGCTGGCACGACGCTTACTATGGTTGGGCTCGCATCGACGCGGCCGAGGTGGGTTTGGACGTTCGAACGTTTGCGCAATGGCGCAATGAGGCGAAGCGCTAACGCTCTTCAACACGTCGAGCCCCATGTACGCCATTCCGACCGCCTTCGTGTCCGCGTTGTTCGTGGTGTTCGGGCTTTACGTACTCATCACCCAGGGCATCACACGCCTGTCCGCGCCATTCCTTTTGATGTGCGCGACGACCTTTGCGTGGCAGGGCACGTGGACATTGCTGTTCCAGACGCAAAGTCCGCACATCGCTAGCCTGCTGGTCAGGCTCGGCTATCTGTTCATTCTGTTTCTGCCCACCACGTTCTATCACTTCATTACCGAAGTGACGGCGCGGCGCCGTGAGCAGCCTGTATTGCTCGCGTCCTACGGCCTGTGTCTGGTGCTCGCGGCGCTGCTTCCAGGCGATCTCGTGGTCGCCGGTTACCGGCGGTTCTTCTTTGGTTATTATCCGGCCGCGGGGCCTTTGCATCCCTTGCACGTCGCGCAAACCGTGCTGCTTGCGGGGCGCTGCGCGCAGCTTCTTCTCGCCGCCCGCAAGAAGGCCGGCGGCGAAGCACGCAGGCGTCTCGATCTGTGCCTTGCGGGCGTGTGCCTCTATGCGTTCGCGGCAGTGGATTACGCCGTCAACTACGGCCTGCCGTTCTATCCGCCAGGCGTGCTGTTCATCGCGCTGAGCCTGGGGCTTCTCGCGATCACGATCGTTCGCTATCACCTGATTCACCCGTATGCGCTGGCGGCGACGATCGCGCACGAGATCGCGACGCCGCTCGCGACCATCGGCATGCACGCCGACGAAATCGCGAGCGTGTGGTCGCATGTGTTCAAAGGTTATCGGCTGGCCGTCACGCACGGCATTTACGACGACCAAGGGCATGCGGGGCAGTCAGAACGCATAAGCCAGCTCGCAGCGGCAATCCGGCGCGAAGTATCGGGCACCAGCGCGATGGTCGAAATGGCGCTCGCGTCTTTTACGCTCGATCGTCTGGATCGCAGCCGTTTCAGTCCGCATTCGCTGCAGCAATGTGTGGCGTCGGCGTTGGAGCGTTATCCGTTTCGCGGCGACGAACGTGCCCGCGTGACGGTGACGCCCATCGACGCGGCCGTGCGTTTTTCGGGCTCGGATACGCTGGTGGTTTTCGTGTTGTTCAACCTGCTGAAAAATGCGTTTCATGCCATTCGCGTGAGCGGCGACGGCGAGATCACGATCAGCGCCGCAATGGAGCAGGACTTCTGCGTGCTGCGATTCCGCGACACCGGGCCCGGCATTGCGCCCGACGTATTGCCCCACATCTTCGACGCGTTCTTCTCGACCAAGCGGCACGGAAGCGGCGCGGGCATGGGCCTCGCGTTTTGCCGCCGCGCAACCGAGCTTCTGGGCGGCACGATCGAATGCAGTTCGGTGCGCGGTTCGCACACCGCCTTCACCGTGCGATTGCCGGCGCCGGGTTCAGCGGCGGACCGCGCGACGCGCGCAGCGCCGGCGCGCTCCAGGCGCCGGCGTTGATCCGTCAGGTTTAAAGGTCAAGCGCTGTCATGCGCAAGATTGCCCGCTATCAGGCATTCGTCAGCGCCGAAAACGGCAGTTCATATTCCTTCACCCGCTCGACGATCGCATCCGGGAAGCGCCTGATCTTCCGGTCTCGCCCGGCATACAGGATTTGCTGGTAGCCCTGCGAAACCTGCCGCCCGTCCACGCAAAAGCGAAACAGCAGGTACGCGGAGCAGTGCCTGACCTGCACGGTGTTCAGATAGCAATCCACTCGCTGGAACGGGAAGGTTTCATGGACGTATTCCTGGTGCGCGCGTTTGGTCACGAACATGCCGTCCGATCCCAGCAAGTCATCGTGTATGCACTCGTGGAACCACCGCTCGCGGCAAACGCCTTGCCACTCGAAATAGCGCGAGAAATACGTATTCATGAAAGCATTCGAGTCCTTGAGATAAATGTCGAACGTGTGCTGGAAGGTTTTGGGTGAAGCCGTAGTCGTCGGGTTCTCTGAAAGAAGGGCGGAGCCGCGGTTCAGAGCATGGGGGATTACGTCACGCATCAACATACGATTTTCCTTTCACAGGAACGGCTGCTTGTGGCAGCCACACATGCCTGCCAGTGCGGCAGGCACGTCTCATTCTGTTGGGGATTGCGGCCGCGTGGCTATTGGCCTGCAAGCGTGGAGCGCGTTGACCCTTGGATTATTTTTCAGTGGATCAGCCGACAAAGCAGGTACACAAAAAACGGCACACTTCATGATGCAATGCCTGAACGCCGGGACTCGAATCCATTGCGCGCCAGCATCCATGCACGAGTCCGGCGCCGAGCCAGTAGCGCGCCTCGCCGCCGGCTGAATCGATGCGTTCCGCAAACACGCGCGCGTCGTCTCTTAACGGATCGTGTTCGCAGCCGATTGCGAGCGTCGGCGGTAGTCCGTCGATGCGTGTTGCATCGAGCGGTATTGTCCACGTCGGATAGGGCCTCTGTTCTCCGCCCCAATAGAGATCGCGAAACGCGTGAACGTCGGCGAGCGTGAGCATCGGCGCGTGCGCCTCGGTTTCGCGCGCGGGCATCTGCGGTTCGATGCCGAGCATCGGATAGATCAGCGCCAGTCCGCGCACGCCTTCAACACCGTCGTCGCGCAGACGCATGGCCACGCTCGCCGCAAGATTGCCGCCGGCGCTGTCGCCCGCGAGTCGCAGAGCGCGACGCGTGGGGCAATCGAAAGGCAAGCGCCCTTGCAACGCGGCGCGCGCGATCTCCAGGCAATCTTCGTGCGCGGCGGGCGCGCGGTGTTCGGGAGCCAGCCGGTAATCGACGGCGATCACGTCGAGCCCCGTATCGGCGGCAATGCGCGCCGTCACGATCTGATGACTGTCCAGCGAGCCGAGCACGAAGCCGCCGCCGTGGAAATACAACACGACGCCGGAGGCGGCGTCATGCGCTTTTGCGCGATTCCGATAGAGCCGTAGCTTGATCGAATGGCCCGCGCGGGCGCGGAACGCGGCGTCTTGTGTCGCGACGCCCTCAGGCAAGCGAGGCGTGAACGCAGCCGCATACCGGTCGTATATTGCTCGCTGCTCGCGCGGCGCTAATGAAGCTGCATGCGCCGGATAAATCGCAGCGGTTCTTGCGACGAACGCGGCGATCTCCGGTTCGAGCATGGTCAGTGCTTTTGTGCGGCGGCATGCGCGGGCAGGCCGATCACGCGTCCCGCGAATCTTGCCGCCGGCAATACCGCATGCGCGTGCGCCAACGACTGCACACGCGCCGCCACATCGGGATCGAACGCAATCGCGCGCGGCCCGCCGGTATCCACATGCAGCAGCATCTGTTCGCCGGCCGCTACCGGTTCGACGCCATCGCCGGAGAACATCTCCAGGTAGAGATGCAAGCGCTTCGCGTCCGCCCCGAGCACGCGCATATCGACGCGAACCTGCGCGCCTTCCTTGATCTCATGCAGATAGTTGATATGCGCTTCGAGCGTATAGATCGAGCGGCCCCGCGCTTTGCGCACCGCGTCCGGTAGACCGATCTGCTCGATCAGCACGTCGGTCGCGAAGCTGAAAATCAGCATATAAAAAGCGTCGCGCAAGTGGCCGTTGTAGTCGACCCATTCGGCGCGCACGGTGTCGCGATAGCAGGGCAGTGAAGCATCTTGCGGCATGGGTCATCGTCTCCTTCATTCCCGGATGAAATGCAGCGGCGGCGGCAGTGCGCGGTCGCAATGCATCGACGCGAGGCGGCACGCCTCGCGGCATGCCGCTCCTCGCGCATCAATCGGCGGGCAGCAAGCCGTGCCGCGCCTTTACGTCGCCAATCGCCGCCAGTACGCTCGTAATGCAATCGTCGCGATAACGTTCGAGCTGCTTGATCGAGCGCGGCCCGACCTGTTCCGCCGTGCCGTCCACGACGCGGTCGATCAGTTCGTCCGTCAGCGTCGGCGCCACCAGTTTAGTCCACGGCAGTTCGAGCGCCGGTCCGAACTGCTGCATGAAATGGCGCATGCCCGCGTCGCCGCCCGCCAGCGTGTAAGTGAGGAACGTCCCCATGAACGACCAGCGGATGCCCGCGCCGAAGCGGATCGCGTCGTCGATTTCGCCGGTGGTCGCCACGCCGTCGTTCACGAGGTGCAGCGCCTCGCGCCATAGTGCTTCGAGCAAACGGTCGGCGATGAAGCCCGGCACTTCCTTGCGCACGCGCAGGGGCCGCATTGAAAGCGAACGATAGATACGCATGGCGGCGTCGACGGTTTCCGCGGCGGTTCTTTCACCGCCGAGCACTTCGACGAGCGGCAGCAGATACACCGGATTGAACGGATGCCCGACGATGCAGCGCTGCGGATTCACCGCACGCGCGTAAAAATCGCTCGGCAACAGCCCCGACGTGGACGACGCAATGATCGCCTCCGGCTTCGCCGCGCGGCTGATCTGCTCGTGCAGCGCGAGCTTCAATGCCTCGCGTTCCGGCGCGCTTTCCTGAATGAAGTCCGCGTGTTCGACGCACGCCTCGATCGTATCGACGAAGCGCAATCTCGCCGGCGACGCGCCGTCAGCGAGACCCACGCGCTCCAAGGCCGGCCATGCATTCGCCACGTTCTCGCGTAACTGTTTTTCAGCGCCGGGAGCGGGGTCCCACGCGATCACATCAAGTCCGTGCGCGAGCGCCCGCGCCACCCAGCCGCTGCCGATCACGCCCGCGCCGATGGCGGCAAATGTTTTGATATCGACGATCACTGCCATTGCTGACGTTCCTTTTTTTGCCTATGAGTTCTCAGGTTCCAAGCCGATGCGCGTTCAATGAAGCCATGCGAACGCGCCGCGTTTTACGCGTACTGTTCCGCCGCACGCCGTTCCAACTGACGCTCGCCACGCGCGGGCAAGCCCAGCTTGCGGCGTCCTTCAGCGGGCGTCAGCGCGCGGCCGCCGAGCCGTTCGACGATCTCCACCGCACGCTGCACCAGCGTGCCGTTCGTGGCATGCACGCCTTTGTCGAGCCAGATGTTGTCTTCGAGACCGACGCGCACGTGGCCGCCGAGCAGCATCGCCTGCGCGACCATCGGCATCTGCATGCGGCCTATGCCGAAGCCGGCCCATTGCGCGCCGGAGGGCAGGTTGTCGGCCATTGCTTTCATCGTCGTGGTGTCGGCGGGCGCGCCCCATGGAATGCCGAGGCAGATCTGAAACAGCGGCGGCGCGTCGAGCAAGCCTTCCTTGAGCAATTGCTTGGCGAACCACAAATGGCCGGTATCGAAGATTTCCAGTTCCGGCTTCACGCCGAGTTCCTGGATGCGCTTCGCGCCGGCGCGCAATTGCGCGGGCGTCGACACGTAGATGTAATCGCCGTCGCCGAAATTGAGCGTGCCGCAATCGAGCGTGCAGATTTCCGGCAGCAGTTCCTCGACATGCGCGAGCCGCGTCAAGCCGCCCACCAGATCGGTGTTGACGCCGAAGCGCAGCGGATCTTCACCGGGGCCGATCTCCAGATCGCCGCCCATGCCCGCCGTCAGATTGATGATGACGTCGGTGCCCGACGAGCGGATGCGGTCGACCACCTCGCGATAAAGCCGCGGATCGCGGCTGCCGCGGCCGGTTTGCGGATCGCGCACATGGCAATGCGCGACGGTGGCGCCGGCTTTCGCGGCTTCGATGGCGGCCTCGGCGATCTGCTTCGGCGTGACGGGTATGGCCGGATGCTTGCCGACGGTGTCGCCTGCGCCGGTGACCGCGCAGGTCACGATGACTTCATGATTCATGCGTGCGAGTCCCTCTGTGCTGTGAATTGAAATGCGCGATTGAAAAGCTCAAAGCCCGAGATAAGCCTTCACTGCCGGCAAGCCGTCTTTACCGTCGTAGGTCTTGACCCCGGCGAGCCAGGCGTCGAGTACTTGCGGGTTCTTCTTCAGATACGCCTTGGCGGCTTCGACGGGCTTTTCCTTGTTCATGACCGACTGCATCACGACGTTTTCCAGTTGCGTCGAAAAGCGCAGATTGCTCACGAGCTTGCCGGCGTTCGGGCAGCGCGTCAGAAAGTCGGGGGACGTCAGCGTGTAAACGCGTGCTTCGCCGTCGTTCGGACCGAATACGCCGTCGCTGCCGGTGAGGTATTTCATGTCGATCTGAATGTTCATCGGATGCGGTTCCCAGCCGAGAAACACCACCCATTTCTTCTCGCGAATCGCGCGGTCCACCGAAACCAGCATGCCCGCTTCGCTCGATTCGATCAGCTTGAAACCGCCGAGGCCGAACTGGTTGTTGGCGATCATCTTCTGGATCGCCGCGTTGGCGCTGCTGCCGGGTTCGATGCCGTAGATCTTGCCGTCGAGTTGATCGCGGTGTTTGGCGATGTCGGCGAAGGTTTTGAGGCCCGCGTCGTAGGCATAGCCCGGCACCGCGAAGGTCGCCTTGGCGCCCGTCAGATTCGGCGGTTGCAGCACCTGAATCGATTTCGATTCGACGAAGGGCGCAATCGCTTTTTCCTGCACCGGCCACCAGTAACCGAGCGACACGTCGAGCTGTTTGCTCTTCAGACCCGCGAACGAGATCGGCACCGAGGCGACAGTCGTGACCGGCTGATAACCGAGGCCTTCGAAGACGGTCGAGGCGAGCGCGGTGGTCGACGTGATATCCGTCCAGCCGATGTCCGCGAAACGCACGGCGCGGCAGGCGGGCGGATCCTGGGCGAGCGCGGGCGAAGCGGCGAGCACGGCCGCGAGGCACGCAAGATGGGCAAGCAAGGCTTTGACGCTGAACTTCATGACGTTCCCCTTCGACATTTTGGATACGTTGGACACGTTCGACTGCGTGTTTCGAACCGGGCCGCAATGAACGAAACGACGCGGGCCACGGACCTGCGCGATACCGCTTGCTGTGAGGCCTGAACCGCGGCCTGAACTGCAAGAATGACGCTACGGTAATGCCCCATATTCATGCCAAAGCGACCATCAGCGACCCGTTCTTGCTCCCATGCGACAACGAGGGAAAACCAGTATCGCGGCGCATTGCGCTGCGGCACTGCCAGGCGGGCGGAATTTTGGCGCGCCTTGCCGGCTCGCGAGCCGCTTGCTACGCTCGCCGGAACCCCGCGTCCGCCTGCTTTTTGGCCCTCACCGAGTCCTCAGCACGATGCCCGAAGATATGTCGTTCCTGTTGCTGCCGGGCTTCTCCGCGATCGGCTTCATGTCGGCGGTGGAGCCGTTGCGGGTGGCGAACCGCTTTCGCGGCGATCTTTACCGCTGGCGCATTTTCAGTCTGGACGGCGCGCCGATAGCGGCCAGCAACGGCATTTCGATCAACGCGGACGCGGCGATCGGCGAGGTGAGCGAGGCGCGGACGGTCTTCGTCGTGGCCGGCTTCGAGCCGCTGGCCTGCTATACGCGCGTGCTCGGCGACTGGCTGAAACGCCTGGAACGCGGCGGTGCGACGCTCGGCGGGATCGACACCGGCAGCTTCGTGCTCGCGGAAGCGGGGCTGCTGCGCGGCTCGGACAGCGTGACGGTGCATTGGGAAGCGCTGTCGGCGTTTCGCGAGCGCTACCCGTCACTGGACGCGAGCCAGGAACTGTTCGAGATCGGCGAGCGGCGCATCACGTGCGCGGGCGGCACGGCGTCCATCGATATGATGCTCGACCTGATCGGCCGCAAACACGGCGCGGCGCTCGCCTCGGCTGTGTCGGAACAGTTCGTGGTGAGCCGCATCCGGCAGCGCTCGGACCATCAGCGCATGGAGATCGCCGCGCGTTACGGCGTCCACAACCGCAAGCTGATTCAGGTGATCGGCGTGATGGAGCAGCACATGGAGGAGCCGCTCGCGCCCGACCGGCTCGCGCAGGAAATCGGCGTGACGCGGCGCCAACTGGAGCGGCTGTTTTGCGCGTCGCTGAAGGACACGCCGACGCATTTCTATCTGCAACTGCGCCTCACCCGCGCGCGTGAGTTGCTGCAACAGACCGATATGTCGATTACGTCGATTTGCGTTGCTTGCGGATTCGAATCGCCGTCGCATTTCTCGCGCACGTATCGGGCGCGCTTCGGCGCGAGTCCCAGAAGCGACCGGCAGGTGATGGGCGGAAGCAATGCGGGCCGCGTGCCGCCGTCCCAGGCGCGCACGCATGCACCGGACGCGTCATTGTCTCGTTTGCCGCAACACTGATTGTTTGGATTAGGCGTTTACCCTCATCGCTCCGACTTCTAGACTGTCTTCAACGGCTGGGGACAAACAGGTCTTCAGCACCCAACAAGACAATCTCTGGAGGTAGGAATCATGAAGTCCCTGATCGAAGCTGTTGCTATCGCTGCTCTCATTACCGCGCCGCTCGCCGCTTTTGCTCAATCCGACCAGCCGGTCACGCGCGCTCAGGTCCGCGCCGAACTGGTCCAACTGGAAAAGGCCGGTTACAACCCCGCGATTGCGAACGACGACGACTATCCGGCGAACATTCAGGCAGCCGAAGCGCGGGTCGCCGCGCAGAACGGCAAGGCTCAAACCAGCGGGTATGGCTCGGCGACGAATGGATCGTCGCAGGCTGGCGCTCGTACGGAAGCGGCGCCGAGTTCGTATTCGCCTCCGGTGGTTTATGTTGGTCATTGAGTGGACCTTGGTTCTCTCACATCCCAGAAGACGTTCTCGTAGCCGTTGCGTATCGTCGTCGTACGAAGGTGGCGGGGACGGCTTCTCCGGTTTTTTAAGGTTGAGTCGTATGTGATCGGGCCGGTTACATGTACGCTGTGTTTGGGGGGCTGGCGCGCTAGATTCAATGACAATTAGCGTCTGTGATCTTGACTTGGCGAAGGGCCGGAGGAGGTGGGGTAGCCCCGAATAACACAAGAGACCGAAATTTGCGCAATACTTCGCGCGGGGAAAAATCTGCACAATCAATGGCTCTTCTGCGGAAAGCCATTTTTGCCGATTCCCAAAACGCATCGACAAGAGGCGAAACAAATTCCGGTTTAGCATTTGTTTTCGGGTATCGATTGCGATAGGCCGCTAACGTTTTGTATTATCGCGCAGTGGCGCAGGGCGCGAAATTGCATAACAAGAGGCGGTATGGGTGCACAGGACATAATCGCGGGGATAAAAGGCGGCTTGCTGCAAAGCGACCGGCTGCTGAAACTGAATACGCCGCTGGGTGCCAATGTCCTTCTGCCGCAAAGGCTGGTGGGGCGCTCACGGCTGGGCCGCGATTATGAATTCACGCTGGACGCTGTTTCAGCCAACGACAATATCGAGCTCAAAACGCTGATCGCCCAGCCGGTCACGTTGTGGGTCCAGCAGACCGGCCAGTCATATGCCCCGCACCACGGTTATGTCCATACCGCCCGCCGTCTGGGCTCGGACGGTTCAATTACCAGTTATCAGATCGGCTTTGTCTCGTGGATGCATTTTCTGCGTTTCCGGAAAGATGCACGCATCTGGCAGGATAAACCGGTCGATGAAATTCTCTCCGATGTCTTCAACCTGCATCCACAGGCACAGGGCGCATTCCGGTTTGCCTTAAGGAATCCACTGCCGCAGCATTCGTTCTGCGTGCAATACGAGGACGACTGGAGTTTCTGCCACCGGCTGCTGGAAACGGAAGGGCTATTCGGCTACTTCGAGCAGGCCGCGGACGGCAAATCCCATACGCTGGTCATCACCGACGACATCGGCAGCCTGCCGCCCCTGTCCCCGCAGACGGTGGATTTCTACCGCTCGGGCACCAGCAGCGAAACGGACGCCTTCGTGCAGTGGAGCGGCACGCGCACGCTGCAGAGCACGACGCTTTCGACCCGCACATTCGACTACAAGGCCCCGTCCCCGGCGGCGAATCCGAAGGGCACGACCACCCCGACCCTGACCACGCAGGGCGAACTGCCGCAGCAGGCCGAGGTCTACGAGTACACGGGCGCCTACACGTACGGCCAGAAGGAGCGCGGCGATCACCTGTCGAAAGTACGGATGGAGGAATGGGAGTCGCGCGCGAAGCGCTTCCGCGGCGTGAGCGCAGTGCGCCGCATCGACGCGGGCCGGTGGTTCGAGCTGCAAAGCCACCCGGAGCACGACGTCGGCAGTCAGCAGGAGCGGCAGTTCGCGGTAATCGCCGTGGACTGGGTCGTGGAAAACAACCTGCCGGTATCAAGCGGCACGACGGACTTCCCGCACAGCCTGAACCAGACGATCGCCGCAGCCCGCGCCCAGCACGCGAGCGATCCAGCGCTGATCGTCAAAGCGACGGACGGCAGTGAGGGTTTTTTCATGGCCACGGTCGAAGCGCAGCGCAGGGGCGTCCCTTTCCGTAGTCCATTCGAGCACCGCAAGCCGAAGATGCACATCCAGACGGCAATCGTGGCCGGGCCAAAGAACGAAGAAGTCTTTACTGACGAGTTGAACCGCATCAAGGTGCGCATGCACTGGGACCGTCTCAACGATGGCGATGAAAAGGCGTCATGCTGGATGCGGGTGGCTGAGTCCGACACGGGCGGTAGCTATGGGGCGGTGCATGTGCCGCGGGTCGGTGAAGAAGTGATCGTTTCATTCCTGGACGGCGACTGCGATAAGCCAATCGTCACGGGACGTGTCTACAACGGCGCGAAGACGCCGGAGTGGCATTCGAACGGCATCCTGTCAGGTTACAGGTCGAAGGAATATCAGGGCAGCGGCTATAACCAGATGGTGATGGACGACGCGACCGGCCAGAACCGGGTGCAGCTTTACAGCACAAGCGCGAACTCGCAACTGCACCTCGGCTATCTGATCGCGCAAAGCGATAACACGCGCGGCGCGTATCTGGGCAGCGGCTTTGACCTGAAGTCGGAGGCATACGGTGCCGTCCGGGCTGCGCAGGGCATGTACGTTTCGACATACCCGGCAACCGGATCATCAAGCCAGCCTCTGGATGCGCGCGACGCGCGCGGCCAACTGGTCAATTCGGAAAGCATGATCGAGTCGCTCAGCCAGGCGAGCGAAACGCATCAGGCCGAAAATCTGAAAGACGGCTATGAGTCGCTGAAGTCCTTCACCGACGCGACACAGAACAGCGTGTCGGGCACGACAGGCGGCGGCAACACGGCGGGCGGCGGCACGGGAAACGCCAATGGGTTCAAGGAACCGATCATGCTGTTCGCGACGCCGGCAGGCATCGCGATGTCGACGCAGAAGTCGGCTCATATCGCGGCAAGCGGGCACGTGAATCTGGTTAGTGGCCAGAGCACGCACATCGCAACTGGCAAATCGCTGCTGACGAGTGTTGGGCAAAAGATCAGTCTGTTCGTGCAGAACGCCGGGATGAAGCTATTCGCCGCAAAGGGCAAGATCGAGGTTCAAGCGCACAACGACGATATCGAAGTTACTGCTCAAAAGACGATCAAGCTGATCTCTGCAACCGGAAAAATCGAGACCGCTGCGAAGGAAGAAATCCTCTTAAGCTCTGGCGGCGCGTATATCCGAATGACTGGTGGCAATGTCGAAATTCACGCTCCTGGAAGGATCGACATCAAAGGCGCGCAGCATTCGTTCAGCGGGCCGGCTAGCCACCCGTACAAACTGCCGATCATGCCTCAATCGGTCTGCGTGGAATGTATGCTAAAGCGAGCGAGTTCGAGAGCCGGATTCGTCAACAAAGGAGCATAGTCTTTTGTCCCACTTCCTGACGGCGCTTGAAACCGCCCAGACGACAGCCGGCACTCTGTTCGCGTTGGTCGATCCCGCACAAGACCGGCGTCTTCCCGACGTGCTGGTTTCAAACGCAAGCCAAGTGGTCTGTTTGTTTGAAGACGCAGGAACCGATGTGAAAGCGGTAGCGCCTCATCTGGTGATGATTGAACAGGCCAATCGTTTAAATGCCATGGCGTGGCTTGATCGTCACGCACCACATATTCCGTGCGCGACGCTATTGGCATCGCCACTGTCCCTCGCCGAACTGTGCAAGCACCTTGCTGACTTTCTCCAGGTGACGCTCGCTGATCGGACGGAGATGGTGCTTGCCTTCTGGGATCCCATGATATTGGCGGCGTTAGTGGGCGCCCCAGAAGACCCGACTTTGCATGTCACTGGTCCCGTGTTCTCCGAGACGCAAAGAAGCGTTTTTCTTGCTCCGGTTTCTAGCTGGTGGTACTGGGACCGAGCTGGTCGTCTGCAATTTCTGAATCCAGATGCTCGCGCCGCTTCTCGCGATCCGGATGCCTCCATTCTTCCGTTGACGTTCGATCAACGACAGGTCGACCTTATAGTGGAAGCCAGTGTGCCGGACAGCGTACTGCATTACATCCGCTTGAACCAGCCGGGTTTGCTGACCCGCTTGCCGCACGGGCAACAGTACGCCTTTATAAGAACGCAGATAGCAACGGCTCGGGAATACGGAATTGAAGGAACGGGTGATTTGGTTAACTATTGTTGCCTCGCGCTTGCCCTCGGCGAAGCTTTCGCTATTTGGCCGGCCGTCGCTGCCTTGCTGGCACGTGTTAAGGCAAAAGAGCTTAGCTTCGACGATTTCATGGCAGAACTGCCAGCGGTACTTTCACAATCTGATGCCTCGGTCTGAGCGCCTTGGTGCACTGAGCTTCTCATCGATGAATATTGCAGCCAATTTTGCAGCACGCCTCACGCGCATAATGATGTGTGCCGCCCTCGTGATAACGCCATTGACCGGATGCGCGGAGAAAACCATGGACTTGCAGGTTGTCGTCTATAACTACTGGCCCCGAGCGATCGCGGACGTATCGGTGAACGGTCAATATGCCGGTGGTTCATATGGATCGTATGGGATCGATGGTACCGGCGGAAAAATCACCTGTTGCGTAAAAGTCAAGACGGGGTCGATGACGGTCGATTGGACCCTCGATGGCCCAGAAAACTCGCCGCGTCTCGGGGAGCGCATTCATGCGCAGGCAAGCCTGGCAAGCGTGCCATCCGATGCTGAGTTTCTCGCAGTGCACATCTATCCCGATCAAACGGTCGTACTAGAAGCTACCCGACAGCTTGCTGATTCACGGCCTTCGAAGGGCGCAGCGCAATGAGCGCGGACGCATCCGCGCTCGTGCGATCGATTGCGGCTTCAAATCGCGACGTACCACGAACAACGCCTGGCGCTCGGCAGGATTGCTCCGATGTTCTCCACTTGACGTTCTTTTTTGACGGCACCGGTAATAACCGGGATGAAGATGGCGCTCTTCAAAAGTGGAGTAACGTCGCCCGGCTTTTTGATGCCGCAAGGGACGACAACTCAAACGGTATCTATGCCGTCTACACTTCCGGTGTCGGCACGCCTTTTAACGGCGCTGTGCCGCTGACAGACAAGATCGATGTGTGGCGTGAAGATCATCTATTTGGGGCGATGGCGGGCGACGGTGGCGAGCGACGCCTTAGTAAAAGAGATACCGATTTCAGCGCGGCACTTGCCCAGGCGTTGGTGGTCAACGCGCGCAAACAAGGTGGAGAATTGGCGCGCATCGCCAATGAGAACCAGAACGAGAGCTTCGAGAAGTTGAATCGGGCGCTCGCAGGTCATCGGCTTATTAAAGTTATCAACATCTCTATTTTTGGTTTTTCACGGGGTGCGGCGTTGGCGCGAGCGTTCGCTAACCGTTTGCTCGAGCGCTGTAGCGCTTCTCGGGACGGATCGATGTCGATGGACGGCTACCCGGTGCGGTTCGTGTTTATGGGTTTATTTGATACCGTCGCTTCGTTCGGCTTACCCGCGCAGAATATGACGTTACCATTCGAAGACCGCGAGCTGAAGATTCCCTCGTGCGTGGAGCGGTGTGTGCATTTCGTCGCCGCCCACGAATTGCGCTTCTCTTTCCCAGTCGACCTGATCCGCGACAACGGCCGGTACCGCCCCGGCATGATCGAGAAAGTCTATCCCGGCGTGCACTCAGATGTCGGCGGTGGATATGCGGCCAATGAGCAAGGCGTTAGCGACAGTTACGCACGTATCCCGCTCAATGACATGCTTGCAGAATCACTTTCGTCGGGCGTCAGATTGATGAGCCTCGACGAGCTGAAGGCATCACGCGCAACGATTGCACACCGGTTTGCTGTGGACGACAAGACGCGCCAGAGCTACCAGCAATATACGATGAACATAGGAGGTCAGAGCCTAACGGTCGAAGAATCGATCAAGCGCCATATGCAAATGTTCTATTCTAGTTGCGGCACCCTTTCTCGCAACAAACAACCTATAGTCGGCGGGCAGTCTTTACAAGACAGTTTTATTAAACGGCAGATGTGGGCAGGTATCGACGAAGAAGCGCCTGCATACGCCGAGGCGTTGGAAGGGAATAAGTCCGTGGTGCTGTCCGGGCAAAGAATTTTCTTTTATACGTTCAAACCTGAAGCATGGAAGCTACGGGCTTGGGAAACGAACGCAGCGACATCGACTATCGAGTTTTTCGCGCACTATGTTCATAACTCGAAGGTGGATTTCGTCTTGAACTCTGAACCGTTCAGTTATTTTCGGTCTAGAGGAGTGAACGAACAGCATTCGAAACAGTTAGCGCACGGCGCTTCCGGGGGGTGGTGATACACCCAATCGAATGGCGTCGGTCGGCGCATCATTAACGGCCCGCCGCACCCTCGCCAAGCCTCTCGATCAACGCCGCAACGAACGTCTCCGTCACCGGCGGCAACGTCCTTCCCCGCTTCTTGATCAACGCAATGGGCCGCACGAACGCCGGATCGTCGATTGGACGAACCAGCAGTTCCGGTTCGGCGCGCACCTCGCGCGCCGACGCGGGCAATATCGTCACGCCCAGCCCCGCGCGCACCATCGCCACGGCGGTCATCATGTACGTGGGTTCGCACGCGATCTGCGGCGTGCAGCCCGCGTTGTCGAACGCGCCATCCACCACCGCCCGCACGCTCGTGCCCTGCGCGGTCAGCACGAGCGGCACGCCGGCCAGATCGGCGAGCGTCACGCGCTTGCGCCGCGCGAGTGCATGACGTTTCGGAAGCACCGCGACGAGGCGATCGTCGCTGGCGTGCAGCACTTCGAGCGCTGAATCCGTGAGCTCGCCTCCGGTCACGCCGATATCCACCTCCTCATTGCGCACGAGCGTGTTGACCATGCTCGCGACCACGTCGCGCACCTGGAAGCCGGCGCGCGGCACGGCTTTCCTGAGTTGCTGCACGAGTTCGGGCAGCACACTCGCCGCGAAGGTGGGCAAGCAGGCGATCCGCACCGTGCCGCTCGATCCATCGCCGAGCGCGCGCGCGTCGATCAGCACATGCTCCATGTCGTGCAGCGACTTCTGCAATACCGGCAGCAATTCGCGCCCGGTGGGCGTGAGCGCGACGCTTCGGCTGTTGCGGTCGAAAAGCCGTGCGCCGACCGTTTCCTCCAGCCGCCGGATCTGCACCGTCAACGCCGGTTGCGACAGATGCAGCCGCGTCGCCGCGCGCGTGAAACTGCCCGTTTGCGCGACGGCGACGAACGCGCGGATGTCCCTGAGATTGAGATCCATGATGGTTTGTAATGGCTGCGATCAAATCATTTCAATTGTTCTATTGTGGGATCGAACTTACGCTGGCTTCCAGTAAAAAACAACATCGGAGACGTGCAACATGCTGCCATTACTGGGGCTGGCCACCATCGTCGTGCTGCTGGCCGCCATCCTGTCCAAACGAATGTCGCCGCTGGTGGCGCTCATCATCGTTCCGATCGCCGCGTCGCTGATCGGCGGCTTCGGGTTCCAGACGAGCAAGTTCGTCATCGACGGGCTGAAGAACCTCGCGCCCGTCGTCGGCATGTTCGTGTTCGCGATTCTCTACTTCGGCACCATCACCGATGCGGGCACGCTCGATCCGATCATCGACCGGATCTTGCGCGCGGTCGGCACGCGGCCCACGCGAATCGTGATGGGCACGACGCTGCTGGCGCTGCTGATTCACCTCGACGGGTCCGGCGCGGTCTGCTTTCTCGTCACCATTCCCGCGATGCTGCCGCTCTACGACCGCCTGAAGATGGACCGGCGCGTGCTCGCCGCAGCGGTTTCGATGGCGGCCGGCATCAATTTTCTGCCGTGGACCGGACCGATGATCCGCGCGTCCGCTTCGCTGCATCTGCCGGTTTCGGCGCTCTTCAATCCGCTGATTCCGGTGCAGGCAATCGGGCTCGTGTTCGTCTTCGGCATGGCGTTCTGGCTCGGCCGGCGCGAGGAAAAGCGCCTCGGCCTCACCGGCGCGGCGGGCGCCATTCCGATGCCGAAGCGCGAACTGACGCCCGACGAGCAGGCATTGCGCCGCCCGAGGAACTTCTGGTTCAACATCGTGCTGACGCTCGTCGTGCTCGGAACGATGGTGGTGATGGGCGAAAAAATTCCGCCCGCGCTGATGTTCATGGTCGGACTGTGCGTCGCGCTGATCGTGAACTACCCGAACGTCGAGATGCAGCGCAAGCGTATCGACGCTCACGCGCGCGCCGCGTTGATGATGGCCGGCATCCTGCTCGCCGCCGGCGTGTTCACCGGCGTAATGCAAGGCAGCGGCATGCTCAAGGCGATGGCGCAAGCCGCGGTCGGTTTCGTGCCGCCAGCCATGGCGAGCCACATTCCCGTCGCGCTTGGCCTCGTGTCGATGCCGCTCAGCATGCTGTTCGATCCCGATTCGTTCTATTTCGGCGTGCTGCCCGTGATCGCCGAAGTCGCGGGGCAACTCGGCGTGCCGTCGGTGCACGTGGGACAGGCGGCGCTGCTCGGCCAGATGACCACCGGTTTCCCGGTGAGCCCGCTCACGCCCGCGACGTTTCTCGTGGTCGGCCTGTGCGGAATCGATCTCGCGGACCATCAGCGGTTCACCTTTCCACTGCTGTTCGCCGCGTCGATCGTCATGACGATTGCGTGCGTGGCGCTAGGCGTATTTCCTTTGTGAGCTTCATCGAATGGATGAGACCAGCATGACCGTTACTCAAGATCGAGGACGCGTGGTCCGCATCGGCGCGGGCGCGGGTTATTCGGGTGACCGGATCGAGCCGGCGGTCGAGTTGGCCGAACACGGCGCGCTCGATTACCTCGTGTTCGAATGCCTGGCCGAGCGGACCATCGCGATTGCGCAGCAGGCTCGACGACAGGATCCGCAACTTGGGTACGACCCGCTGCTCGAAGCGCGAATGAAAGCCGTGCTGCCCGCCGCAATCCGCAATGGCGTGCGGATCATCTCGAACATGGGCGCGGCGAACCCGCTGGCCGCGGCGCGCAAAACCGCGCAAATCGCGCGTTCGCTCGGACTGGGCGACGTGAAGATCGCGGCCGTCACCGGTGACGATGTGCTCGATGTCGTGCAGCGCGGCGATTTCACGTTCGAGGAATCGGGCGAACGCGCGGCGTCATATCGCGATCGCATCGTCTCGGCGAATGCCTATCTTGGCGCGGCGCCGATTGTCGCCGCGCTCGCAGCGGGCGCGCAAATCGTGATGACCGGCCGCGTGGCCGATCCCTCGCTTTTCACCGCGCCGCTGATTCATAGGTTCGGTTGGAACATGGACGACTGGGACACGCTCGGTCAGGCAACCGTCGTCGGCCATCTGCTCGAGTGCGCGGGGCAGATCACGGGCGGCTATTTCGCCGATCCGGGTTTCAAGGACGTTCCCCATCTGGCGAGACTCGGCTTTCCGATCGGGGAAGTCGCGGCGGACGGTTCGGTTGTCATCAGCAAGGTGCCGCATGCGGGAGGACGCGTGACCGAAGCCACTTGCAAGGAACAGTTGCTCTATGAAATCCACGATCCGCAGCGCTACTTGCAGCCCGATGTCGTCGCCGATTTCTCTAACGTATGCGTGAATGAAGAGGCGCCGGACCGCGTCCGCATTACAGGCGGGCGCGGCTCACCGCGCACCGATACGTTGAAGGCATCCGTGGCCTACGTCGACGGGTTTATCGGTGAAGGGCAAGTTTCATACGCGGGTCCGGGCGCGGTGGCGCGTGCGCGGCTCGCGCTGGATATCGTCCGCGAACGGCTCGCGTTGACCGGTGTGCAAACGAGCGAGTTACGGTTCGATCTGATCGGCGTGAACGCGTTGCACGGCGAAACGGCGGGCGCGCGCGGCGCGGAACCCTATGAAGTGCGTGCGCGGGTGGCGGGACGCACGGCGTCGCTGGCCGAGGCGGTGCGGATCGGCAATGAAGTCGAGACCCTTTATACCAACGGTCCGGCGGGCGGCGGCGGAGCGACGAAGTCGACACGCGAAGTGGTGGCGGTGCAATCGGTGCTATTGCCGCGCGCGTCCACGAATCCGACTTTCTCGTTTGTGGAGGCGTGACATGAAGCTACGCGAACTGGCCCATTCACGCACGGGCGATAAGGGCAATACGTTGAACGTGTCCGTCATTTGTCATGACGCGCGGCATTACGATCTTCTGCGGAAGGTGCTGACCTCGGAGCGCGTGAAGGCGTTTTTGAGCGACGTCGTGCTCGGCGACGTGGTGCGCTATGAATTGCCTCGCCTTGCCGCGTTCAACTTCGTATTGGGGAGGGCGCTCGGCGGCGGCGTAACGCGTTCGCTCGCTCTCGACGCGCACGGCAAATCGCTGAGTTCCGCGTTGATGGATCTGGAGATCGACGAGGAAGCGGGCCTTTAGCCCGCGACGTGCACCTGAAGCAGGTACGGAAGGCCGGCGCCGAGTTCGGATACGCCGAGCAACAGCAACGCGCCGCCGAGCAATAGCAGCAGCGGATTGATCCGTGTGCTCAGCAACAGCGCCATTGAAGCGAGGGCAATCGCCTTGGCCGGCGTGCCGCCGTCGAGCGACTTCAGCAGCACCCAGCCCGCTGCGAGGATCATGCCCGATGCAACGGGACGCAGGCCGCGTTCGAGCGCGAGTTGCCAGGGCGCGCCCTGATAACGCGTCCAGACGTGCGTGACGCCGTAGATCAGCAAGCCGGTGGGCGCGAGCAGCGCGAGCGTCGCCACGACGGCGCCCCAGAACCCGGCGATTTGCCAGCCGATCAACGTGGCGAGCAGCGATCCGGGGCCGGGCGCCATGCGCGAAATGGCGAAGTCGGCGGCGAATTGGCCGTGTGTCATCCAGCCGTGAACGTCCACGACCTGCCGCTGGATATCGGCGATGATGGCCTGGCCGCCGCCTATCGTCACCAGCGACAGCGGCGCAAAGACCGCCGCAAGCTGCACGAGAACGCGTGTCGACATGTCTATGCCTTGCGGAGTTGGGTGCGGAGTTTGGTGTACTCGGACAGCACGCTCAAGCCGCCCGCGCCTGTCACGACCCATACCAGCGGCAAGCGCAAAACGCCGATCGCGACAAACGTGCCGGCGAGAAAGAGCATGGGCAACAGCGTGCGCGGCACGCGGCGCGCGGTGGTCACGCCCATCGACAGCGACAGGCCGGTGGCCGCTGCCGCCGCGCCCGCAAGCAGGACATGAGCGGGCGGAAAATGAAGCAGATAGGTGAAGGCCGTGCCGAGAATGATGATGAAAACGGCGGGCGGAACGATGATTCCCGTGACCGCGAGCAGCGCGCCGCGCCAGCCGAGCAGCCGGTGTCCGATCCAGATCGCCATGTTCTTCACGTTGATGCCCGGCAGCGCTTGTGAAATTGCCAGGCCGTTCAGGAAGTCTTCCTCGCTGATCCAGTGGCGCTCTTGCACGAATTCCCGCAGAAGCCAGCCGCTCAAACCGCCGCCGAAACTCGTGAGTCCGATCCGGCTGAAGATGAGGAATAGCCCGCTTAGCGTGGGCGGTCCGCTTGCGTTAGCCGTTTGCTTGGACATCGAATCTTCCAGTCAGATTGACGTAGGGCGTATGAAATTATTTTGGCAATCGCCGTGGCCGAATGCTTGCGTGCGGCTGGAAAATTATAGCAACCGTGGTTTGGTGGCAGGGCTGTGCTTCGTCGTTCGATGAACCTGCTCGATGAACCGTTACGGCGTAGAATCGCCGGGACTCAATTCCATTGGAGAGTTGTATGGTGAATGAAATGGCAGTGATCGAAATCGCGCCGGGAAAAGATGCGGAGTTCCAGGCCGGCGTCGCACAGGCAATACCGCTGTTCAATCGGGCGCGCGGCTGCAAGGGCGTCGAGCTTCATCGAACCGTCGAACAGCCGAACCGTTATGTTCTGCTCGTTCAGTGGGATACGCTGGAAGATCACATGGTGCACTTCCGCGAGTCGGATGACTTTCAGGAATGGCGTCGACTTGTCGGGCCGTTTTTTGACAAGCCGCCGGTGGTGACGCATACGGAAGTTGTGGTGAAGTAGGGGGCTTTTCGTCAAGGCCCTGTGCACTGACACAAATATGTCGATGACGGCCGTTCAGCCCGGGAGTCTTCGCCCATACCAGATAAGAAAACGGCCACGTCGGACATTCCGGCGTGGCCGCTTCACTTTTCGAATTTAGCCGAGCTGCGTGTACTTGATCGCGGCCTGGCCATGGATGCTGTAATGCGAGTCCGCGCAGGCCGAAAAACTCAAACCCCCACAGCGACACTATCCCTGATCACACCCTCAAGAATAACCATGGCTTCATCAAAAACCGAGTCCTGAATGGTGAGCGGGAACAGAAACCGAACCACGTTCGAATAGACACCACACACCAGCAGCAACAAGCCACGCTCGAGCGCGCGAGTTTGCACGCGCCTGGTAAACTCCGCGTCGGGCTCGGTGCTCCCCGCCTTGCAAAATTCGACCGCCACCATGCCGCCCGGTCCACGCACATCGGCGATTTGCGGCACCTCGCCTTGCAGCGCGATCAGCTTCGCCTTCACGCGGTCACCCAACACCGTGGCGCGCTCGCAAAGCTTTTCCTCGTCGATGATATCGAGCACGGCATGCGCGGCGGCAATCGCCAAAGGGTTGCCGGCATACGTGCCGCCGAGGCCGCCCGGCGCCGCCGCATCCATCACATCGGCGCGACCGACCACGCCCGACAACGGCATGCCGCCCGCGAGGCTCTTCGCCATCGTCATCAGATCGGGCACCACGTCATGGTGATGCATCGCAAACAGCTTGCCGGTGCGCGCAAAACCCGTTTGCACTTCGTCGGCGATCAGCAGAATGCCATGCTCGTTGCACAGCTTGCGCAATGCGCGCACGAACTCGGCCGGCGCTGAATAGAAACCGCCTTCGCCCTGAACCGGTTCGAAAATGATCGCCGCCACGCGCTTCGGGTCGATGTCGGCCTTGAACAAAGCGTCGATCGCCTTCAACGAATCGGCGGTGGTCACGCCGTGCAGCGGATTCGGGAACGGCGCATGGAACACATCGGACGGGAACGGACCGAAGCCGATCTTGTACGGCGCGACCTTGCCGGTCAGCGCCATGCCCATCAACGTGCGGCCATGAAAGCCGCCGGTGAACGCGATCACGCCCGGACGGCCGGTCGCGGCGCGCGCGATCTTGATCGCGTTTTCGACGGCTTCCGCGCCGGTCGTGAAGAATGCGGTCTTCTTCGGATAGTCGCCCGGTGCGCGCTGGTTGATCTTCTCCGCCAGTTCGACATACGACGCGTACGGCACGATCTGATACGCGGTGTGCGTGAAGTGATCGAGCTGGTCGCGGATCGCGGCGAGAATTTTCGGGTGACGGTGGCCCGTATTGCAGACGGCGATGCCCGCGGCGAAGTCGATGAAACGGCGGCCCTCGACGTCCCACAGTTCGGCGTTCTCGGCGCGCTCGGCGTAAAAATCGCACATCACGCCGACACCGCGCGGCGTGGCGGCGTCCTTGCGGCTCTTCAATTCTGCATTCTTCATCGTGATCTCCGGCGCTCCTCGGTTTTTTGCGGACGCCGCGCTTAAGCGGCACATGCAGCGACTATAATGAGATTTGGCTCTCAACTTCAGAGCCATTTCAATAAAAATGTAGGAGCCACTGATGCGCGCGAGTGTGTTGTCCGATTGGCTGGCGCAGCGCCTCGATCGCGGCAACGGCCAGCCGATCTATCGTCAACTGCATCGGCTGCTGCAACAGGCGATCCTGTCGCGCGAACTGCCGGCGGGCGCCAAGGTGCCGTCGTCGCGTTTGCTGGCCAAGGAGTTGGGCATCGGGCGTAACACCGTCACGCAGGTGTACGAGCAGTTGGCGCTCGAAGGCTATGTGAATTCGGCGACCGGCAGCGGCACCTTCGTTGCCGATAGCGCGCCGGACGAGATCGTCGGCGGGCCGGATGCCGACGCGGCGCAAGCCCGCGCCGCGCCGTCGAACTCACCCCTGTCCTCGCCCTTGCCGGCAAAGCGCGCGCTGTCCACGCGCGGCGCGCGGCTGATCGCGGGTGCCGGCGTGTCGAAGCGTCAATGGGGCGCGTTCATGCCGGGCGTGCCGGACGTCACGAAGTTTCCCGCGCGCGTGTGGAGTCGCCTGCACAACAAGTATTGGCGCCGGCTGCGCCCGGATCTGTTGACCTACGCGCCGGGCGGCGGCCTGGCGTCGCTGCGGCACGCGCTGGCCGACTATCTGCGCACCTCGCGCTCGGTGCGCTGCACGCCCGAGCAGATCATCATCACGACGGGCATTCATCAGTCGGTCGACCTCGCCGTGCGTCTGCTGTCCGATCCGGGCGACGTGATCTGGACCGAGGACCCGTGCTATTGGGGCGTGCGCAGCGTGATGCACGTTTCCGGGCTGCAATCGCGGCCGATCGCCGTCGACGAGGAAGGCATCAATCCCTCCGCCGACGACCTCGCGCAGCCGCCCAGGCTGATGCTCGTCACGCCGTCGCATCAATATCCGCTCGGCATGGTGATGAGCCTCGCGCGCCGCCGCATGCTGCTCGAATACGCGCGGCAAAACCAATGCTGGATCATCGAGGACGACTACGACAGCGAATTCCGTTACGGCAGCCGGCCGCTGGCGTCGCTGCAAGGTCTGGATACGTCGGGGCAGGTGATTTACGTGGGCAGCTTCGGCAAGACGCTGTTTCCCGGCTTGCGCATCGGCTACCTGGTCGCGCCGGAAGCGCTGGCGGAGAGCTTTGCCACGGCGAGCGCCGAACTGTATCGCGAGGGACAATTGCTGCAACAGGCCATGCTCGCGGAGTTCATCGACGAAGGGCATTTCACCTCGCATATCCGCAAGATGCGCACGCTTTACGGGCAGCGTCGCCAGAGTCTGCTCGACGCCGCCGCGCGCCGTTATGGCGACGCGTTGCCGGCGGTGGGCGGCGATGCCGGCTTGCATCTGGTGATGCAACTGCCGCCAGGCAGCGACGACCGCGCGGTGGCAGCCGCGGCGCTGGAGCGCAATATCGTCGTGCGGCCGTTGTCGGGGTATTACGCGCAACCGTCGCTGGCGCCGTCGGGTTTGCTGATCGGCTATGCGTGCGTGCCGGATGAGGACATCGCGCCGGCTTTCAATACGCTGGGCGGTGCGATTGATGCGACGTTGGTGGAGTTGGCGTGAGGGGCTCGCGGACGACACTTCGGCTTGCACACTGCAACAACCCCCCAAACCCTCACGTCACCCGCTCACGCAGCCACGCCGACGCCAGATCGATCACCGTCACGACCACCACCACCATCAGCATCACCGCGGCGGTCTGCGCATAGTTAAACGAGCGGATCGCCTCGTACAGCACCACGCCGATCCCGCCCGCGCCGACCATGCCGACCACCATCGCCGAGCGCACGTTCGACTCGAAGCGATACAACGCGTAAGAGATCCACAACGGCAGCACTTGCGGCAGCACGGCGTAAACGATTTCGTCGACACTGGTCGCGCCGGTTGCGCGCACGCCTTCGGCCGGACGCGGATCGATGGCCTCGACCGCTTCCGCGAAGAGCTTGGCGAGCACGCCCGTGGTATGCACCCACAGCGCCAGCACGCCGGCGAAAGGACCGAGGCCGACCGCGACGATGAACAGCATCGCGAACACCATTTCATTGATCGCGCGGCAGGCGTCCATCACGCGGCGCATGGGCTGCACGATCCACGCCGGCGCGATGTTGTGCGCCGACATCAAGCCGCACGGCACCGCGCAGACGAGCGAGAGCGCGGTGCCCCACACCGCCACCGAAAGCGTCACGTACATCTCGTGCAGATAGTTGCGCCATTCGCTGAAATCCGGCGGGAAGAAGTCCTTGGCGAACTGGCCCATGTTGCCGGAGTCGCTCAGCAAATCCAGCGGACGCATGTCGGCGCCGTGCCATGCGCCGCCCAGCACCGCAAGCACCGCGATCCAGCCGACCAGCGACAGCCAGCCGCACTTGCCCGCGGCGGGCGGGCCATGACGCGCCGCCCGCGCGGCGAGCGCTTCGTTCGCGCGAGCCGGCGACGTGATCAGATCGACCGTGTTCATTGCTTCGATTGCACGTTGCCGAGCGCGGCGAGCTTCGCGTCGAGCGCGGCCAACTGGGTCTTGCGGTCGTCGTCGGAGAGATGCGTGTCGCTCTCGATCTTCTGCTTCTGCTGGAACAGCGCAATCTGGCGGATCGGCAGCAACTGCGCATCCGACGACGCCGCGAAGCCGCCATAGCCGGTAATCGCGGCCATCACCGCTTTTTCGCGCGGATCGGTCTTCGCATAGTTCAGGAAGAAGTTGCGCAGCTTGTCCTTGGTGGCTTGCGGCAGATCCTTGCGCCACACGAGCGGGTCGGACGGAATCAGCGGCGACGTCCACAGCACGCGGACTTGCGCGAACTTGTCCGGGTGCTGCTTCTTCAGCGTGTCGAGCATCTCGGTGTTGTTGGTGGCGATGTCGATCTTGTTGTTCACCACGGCGAGCAGATTCGCCTCATGGCTCGACGGCAGCACCGTCTTGAACGACGTCTTCACCGGCACATTGCGTTTAGCGAAGAGGTAATAGCCGGGAATCAGCGTGCCCGACGTGGAGTTGGGATCGCCGAAACCGAGCGTGACGTCCCTGGTGTTTTTGAACACGTCGTCGAGCGTCTTGAAGCGGCTGTTCACGTTGGTGATCAGCACCGAGTAATAACCGGCGTCGCCGTTCGCATACAGGACCTTCGCGAACACTTCGCCTTGCGAGCGATCCACCGCTTCGATCGCCGACGCATTGCCGAAATAGCCGACCTGTACCTTGTTAAAGCGCATGCCTTCGATAATGCCGGCGTAGTCCGTCGCGAAGAATGCCTTCACGTTCAGGCCGGTTTGCCGGTTCATGTCCTCGATCAGCGGTTCCCAGCGCTGTTTGAGCACCGAGGACGAATCCGTCGAGATGATGCCGAGGTTGATGTCCTCGGCTTGTGCGGTAGCGACGCAGGCAAGGGCTGCCGCGCCGAGCGTCAGCGTGATCAATGAACGCAGGAGTTTCATCGGTTGAGGTCCGGTTGAATGAATACAGTGGATTGGCGCGCTCAGTTCGAGTGCGCCGGGTCGAGGGCGAACGCGTAGCGCGTCGCGGTGGATGGGGGGGCCTGGAGCCGCGCGCTGCTTTCCATCCCGGCGGCGTTGCTTGCGGTGCCGGTCGCGCCAGGGTCCGCGTCATCGAGCAGTTCGTGGACGTCGTCGCCATAGAGCTGCTTGAGCAGCGCGGGGCTGAGCGCCGCGGAGGGGCCGTCGTACACCACCTTGCCGCGCCGCAGCGCGACGGTGCGCGGGCAATACTGCATGGCGAAGTCGACCTGATGCAGCGACACCAGCACCGTGAGCCGATGTTCGGCGTTCAGCGTGCGCAGCATGTCCATCACGCGGCGCGACGATTCGGGGTCGAGCGAGGCGATCGGTTCGTCGGCGAGCACGATGCGCGCGCGCTGCACCAGCGCCCGCGCCAGGGCCGCGCGTTGCTGCTGTCCGCCGGAGAGGTTCGCGGCGCGCTCGCGCGCGTGTTCGCCGATGCCGACTTCGTTGAGCGCGGCCATCGACAGGGCCCGCTCCGGGCCCGGAAAACGCCCGGTGAGACGGCGCCACCACGGCAGACGCGACAGCGCGCCGATCAGCACGTTGGTCTCGACGGAAAGCCGGTTCACCAGATTGAATTGCTGAAACACGAAGCCGATGTCGCGGCGAATGCTGCGCACTTCCCGCACGATCCGGCCGTTCTGCTGAATCGGCCGGCCGAGAATCGCGATCTGCGAGGGCTGCGCATCCGAGGCCGTGAAGCCCGCGATATGCCGCAACAGCGTGGACTTGCCCGAGCCCGACGCGCCGATCAACGCAACCATCTCGCCGGGCTCGACGCGCAGATCGATTTCGTCCAGGGCCTTGCGGCCGTTGCTGAACGTCTTGCTCAACCGTTCGATACGGATTGCGTCCGGCGTCGCTTCCATGAGTACCTCTTTTCCGGCCGCTACGGGCCTGTGTGGACTCATTCTAGAAAGCGTCTGTGACGGTTGAGTGAAGGCATCGTAACGTCTAGACGACTACATCTCCGTGAATGTTTTCCGCCGTCGAAAAAGGCCGCACCCAGGGCGCACCCGAGGCATTCCTTCGAGCGGAAAATGACATACGGATGACACGCTTTGCAACTACGCCTCACGCCACCCGCATGATCGCGCGGCGCCAGGCTATATTGCGTCTGCGGCTCGCCGCCCCCCATAACCTCGCAGTTCCATTCGACGTCGTCATGCAGCCTTTGAGCTTTCTTCCCGACAGTTTCGCGGAGTATGAAGATCTCAAGACGATTCTCGAGCAGGGCAGCGCCAGCTTCGAGATCCGTTCTGTCTGCGAGACGACGGTGCGTGGCCGGCAATTCACCGTGCACACGGCGAGTATCGGCTCGACCGATCCGCTCGCGCCCGCGATCGGATTCTTCGGCGGCATCCACGGACTCGAACGCATCGGCTCGCAACTCGTACTCGACTACATGCGCGCGCTGCTCGCGCGCCTCGAATGGGATGAGTTGCTGGTGCGGCAATTGCAGTCGATTCGTCTGGTCTTCATGCCGATCGTCAATCCCGGCGGCATGTGGGCGGCGACGCGCGCCAATCCGAACGGCGTCGACCTGATGCGCAACGCGCCGCAGAACGCCGACGAACGCGTGCCGCTGCTCGCGGGCGGTCAGCGCGTGGGCGCGTGGCTGCCGTGGTATCGCGGCCGCCACGGCGAGCCGATGGAGCCGGAAGCCGCGGCGCTCCTGCAAGTGGTGGAAAGCGAACTGGCGGCGCGGCCCTTGAGTATCGCGCTCGATTGCCACTCCGGTTATGGCTGGACCGACAGCATCTGGTTTCCCTACGCGCGCACTCGCAAACTGATGCCGCATCTGCCGGAAATGTACGTGCTGAAAACGATGTTCGAGCGCTCGCATCCGCATCATGGCTATACGTTCGAACCGCAGAGCCATCAGTATCTGCTGCACGGCGATCTATGGGACTTCGCGTATGACCGCACGCCGGCCCCCAACGTATTCCTGCCGATGACACTCGAACTCGGCTCGTGGCTGTGGATCAAGAAGAATCCGCGCCAGCTCTTTTCGCGTCAGGGCATGTTCAATCCGGTGAAGGCGCATCGCACCGCGCGCGTGCTGCGGCGTCACGCGAACCTGCTCGACTTTCTCGCGCGCGCGGCTTTCTCGTCGCAACGCTGGCTGCCGCAAGGCAACCGTCGCGAGGCATTGCTGCAAAGCGCGATCGACCACTGGTACAAATCGGACGCCCCATGAGCACGTGGATTTTGCTGCGCGGACTCACGCGCGAAACGCGCCACTGGGGCCGCCTGCCCGACGCGCTGCGCGAAGCCATTGGCGGCGAGCGCCTGTTGCTGCTCGATCTGCCGGGCAACGGCGAGTTCGCGCAGGCGCGCGCGCCGGCCACGGTCGCGGAGATGGTCAGCTTCGTGCGGATTGCCGCTTTGCAAAGCGGGGCGAGCGTCCCATACCGCGTGCTGGCGATGTCGCTCGGCGGCATGGTGGCGACGGAGTGGGCGCAACGTCATCCCGCCGAGATCGAACGGCTCGTGCTCATCAACACCAGCATGCGGCCGTTCAGCCGCATGCATGAGCGGCTGCGTCCCTCGGCATGGCCGGGGCTCGCGGGCGTTGCGGCGCACTGGCGCGACGCGCCGTGCGCGGAGCGCGGCGTTCATCGGTTGACGTGCAATAACGTCGACACGCTGAACGCCGATCTCGACGCATGGAGCGAGATTCGCCGCAGCGCGCCGGTGAGCCGCGGCAATGCGTTGCGGCAACTCTGGGCCGCCGCGCGTTTTCGCGCGGCGGCCGTGAGGCCGGACTGTCCGCTGCTGGTTCTATCATCGCGTGGCGACAAGCTCGTGAACCCGGCATGTTCGTCGAAGCTCGCGGCCGCGTGGGGCGCGACGCATCGCGAGCATCCGTGGGCCGGTCACGATCTGCCGCACGACGACCCCGCGTGGATCGGCGCACAGGTCCATGCGTGGGTCGCGCAACAGCCCGCCGTTTCGAAGGCTGTGCTTTAACCGGGGCAGCGGGTATAACCTAAGTGGGGTCGCGCATCGCATCGCGGGGCGGCAGGCGCATAATCCCCATTCAGACGTTGAGACGTTGCATGCGAATCGGGCGAATACGCGCCATTGCCGCCAGCCGGGGGAGTTCATCATGCAAGCAAAGAACGAAGAAGCCGTCACGCATTTGCTGAACGATGTCGTCGAGTTTGCGAGGGGGCGCTTGCCCGAGCCGACCTTCAACGTCGTCGATCCTTTCCTGCGGCACTACTACGACTTCGTCGACGCCGACGATCTGCAAAGCCGCTCGATTGCCGACCTGTACGGCGCGGCGCTCGCGCATTGGCAAACCGCGCAGCGCTTCGTGCCGGGCAGCGAGCGGCTGCGCGTCTATAACCCGATCCTCGAACAGCACGGCTGGCACTCCGATCACACGGTGATCGAGATCGTCAACGACGACATGCCGTTTCTCGTCGATTCGGTATCGATGGCGGTGAACCGTCATGGGCTCGCGCTGCACTCGGTTGTGCATCCGGTGTTTCGCATCTGGCGCGGACCCGACGGCGGCATCGAACGCGTGAGCCAGGGCGCCGAGGACGCCGCCGATACGCGCTCGCAGCTCACGTCGTTCATCCACTTCGAAGTGGACCGTTGCGGCGATGCGTCAAAGCTCGACGCGTTGCGCGAAGAGATCGCCGGCGTGCTGCGCGACGTGCGCGCCGCGGTTGAAGACTGGCCGAAGATCGTCGAACTCGCGCGCGCCACCATCAAGGGCATGAAGGCCGGCGAGGGCGGGCCGGAAGGTCTGGAGGCGCGCGCGTTCCTCGAATGGATGGTGGCCGATCACTTCACCTTTCTCGGCCAGCGCGACTACGAACTGGTGCAGCACGACCTCGGCTACGGTTTGCGCGCGGTGCCGGGCTCCGGCCTCGGCATCCTGCGCGATGCGCTGCGAACTGCTGGCGCGGCCGAAGTCACGTCCTTGCCGCCGGCCGCCGCCGAGATCATCTCCAGTTCGTCGCCGATCTTTCTGACCAAGGCCAATTCGCGCGCGACGGTGCACCGGCCCGGCTATCTCGACTATGTCGGCATCAAGCTGACCGGCGCGGACGGCAAGGTGACAGGCGAGCGGCGTTTCATCGGCCTCTATACGTCCACCGCGTATTTCGTGTCGGCCTCGGAGATTCCGATCGTGCGGCGCAAATGCGCGAATATCGTGCGAAGGGCGGGATTCCTGCCGAAAGGTCATCTCGCCAAATCGCTGGTGACGGTGCTCGAAACCTATCCGCGTGACGAGCTTTTTCAGGCCGACGAGAATCAGCTCTACGACACCGCGCTCGGCGTGCTGCGTTTGCAGGAACATCAGCGCACGCGCCTGTTCGTGCGGCGCGACCGCTTCGACCGTTTCGTGTCGTGCCTCGTGTTCGTGCCGCGTGACAAGTACAACACCGACCTGCGCCAGCGCATTGCGAATCTGCTGGCCGACGCCTTCAACGGCGCCAGTGTCGAGTTCACGCCGCTGCTTTCGGAGTCGACGCTCGCGCGCATTCACTTTGTGGTGCATGCGAAGCCGGGCGGCATGCCCAATGTGGACACGCGCGAACTCGAAGCACGGCTTGTGCAGGTCGCGCGCCGCTGGCAGGACGATCTCGCCGACGCGTTGCTCGATGCGTTCGGCGAAGAGCAGGGCAACCGTCTGCTGCAACGTTACGCGGATTCATTCCCGCCCGGCTATCGCGACGATTACCCCGCCCGCACGGCGGTGCGCGACATCGAGTTGATCGAGCGCGTGCAGGGCAGCGAGCGCCTCGCGATGAACCTGTACCGTCCGATCGAAGCGGGACCGCGCGCGTTCCGCTTCAAGGTGTATCGCGCGGGGCAGCCGATCGCGTTGTCGCGCAGCTTGCCGATGCTCGAACATCTGGGCGTGCGTGTCGATGAAGAGCGGCCTTATCTGATCGAAGCCTTGGGCGCCACGCCCGCGTGGATTCACGACTTCGGTCTCGAACTCGCGGACGATGCGGAATTCGACATCGAGCGCGTGAAGGATCTCTTCGAGGAAGCGTTCGAACAGGTGTGGACCGGCGCGATAGAAAGCGACGATTTCAACCGCCTCGTCTTGCGCGCGCAACTGAATGCGCGCGAGGTGACGATACTGCGCGCTTACGCCAAGTACTTGCGCCAAGTAGGTTCCACATTCAGCGACGCTTATATCGAACGCGCGGTGACCGGCAACCCGGCGATCGCGCGCATGCTGGTGGAACTGTTCGTCGCGCGCTTCGATCCGGTATTGGGCGACACGCGCGAGGCGCGCATCGACGGCTGGCTGAAGAAGATCGATAGCGCGCTCGACCAGGTGCCGAATCTCGACGAGGACCGGATACTCCGGCAATTCCTCGGCGTCATCAAGGCCACGCAGCGCACGAACTACTATCGTTTCGACGCCGACGGACATCCGAAACCGTACCTCTCGTTCAAGTTCGATCCGGCGCAAGTGCCCGGCTTGCCCGAGCCGAAACCGATGTTCGAGATCTGGGTTTATTCACCGCGCGTGGAAGGCGTGCATTTGCGCGGCGGGCGCGTGGCGCGCGGCGGCTTGCGCTGGTCGGACCGGCGCGAGGACTTCCGCACGGAAGTCCTCGGGCTGATGAAGGCGCAGATGGTGAAGAACGTGGTGATCGTGCCGGTCGGCTCCAAGGGCGGCTTCGTCGTGAAGAATCCGCCGCCGCAAAGCGAGCGCGACGCGTGGATGCGTGAAGGCGTGGCGTGCTATCAGACCTTTTTGCGCGGCCTGCTCGATCTGACGGACAACCTCTCGGGCACGGCGCTGGCGCCGCCGCCCGACGTGGTGCGGCACGATCCCGACGACCCGTATCTGGTGGTGGCCGCCGACAAAGGCACCGCCACCTTCTCCGACTACGCCAACGCGATCTCGCAGGAATACGGTTTCTGGCTCGACGACGCGTTCGCGTCGGGCGGCTCGGTCGGCTACGACCACAAGAAAATGGCGATCACCGCGCGCGGCGCGTGGGAGTCGGTCAAGCGGCACTTCCGCGAAATGGGCGTCGATACGCAGACAACGGATTTCACCGTGGTCGGCGTCGGCGACATGTCGGGCGACGTGTTCGGCAACGGCATGCTGTTGTCGCCGCATATCAAGCTCGTCGCCGCGTTCGATCACCGGCATATCTTTCTCGATCCGAATCCCGATCCCGCGGTCAGTCTTGCCGAGCGCGGGCGGCTCTTCGTTCTCGACCGGTCGAGCTGGGCCGATTGCGATCCCTCGCTGATCTCCGCGGGCGGCGGCGTGTTTCCGCGCACGGCCAAGACGATTCCGCTCTCGCCGGCGGTGCAGGCGGCGCTCGGCATCAGCGCGGCGGCGCTCGCGCCCGCTGAACTGATGCGCGCGATTCTGCAGGCGCCGGTCGATCTGCTCTATAACGGCGGCATCGGCACCTATGTGAAGGCGAGCCGCGAGACGCATCTGCAAGTCGGCGACCGCGCCAACGACGCGATCCGCGTGAACGGCGCGGATCTGCGCTGCAAGGTGGTGGCCGAGGGCGGCAATCTCGGTCTCACGCAACTCGGGCGCATCGAATTCGCGCAGCGCGGCGGCCGCATCAATACCGATGCGATCGACAATTCCGCGGGCGTCGACTGCTCGGACCACGAGGTCAACATCAAGATTCTGCTGGGCCTCGTCGTCGCGGATGGGGAAATGACCGAGAAGCAGCGCAATGCGCTGCTCGCCGAAATGACCGACGAAGTGGGCCTGCTCGTGTTGCAGGACAACTATTACCAGACGCAGGCGCTGTCGATCGCGGGCCGCTACAGCGTCGAACTGTTCGATGCCGAAGCGCGCCTGATGCGCTACCTCGAACGCGCGGGCCGCCTGAATCGCGCGATCGAGTTCCTGCCCTCCGATGAGGAAGTCGTCGAACGGCTCACCGCGAGACAAGGTCTCACCACGCCCGAGCGCGCGGTGCTGCTCGCCTATAGCAAGATGTGGCTGTACGACGCGCTGCTCGAATCGTCGATGCCGGAAGACCCGCTCGTCGCCGACATGCTGGTCGACTATTTTCCGAAACCGTTGCGGCAACGCTTCAGCGAGCCGATGCAGCGCCACCCGTTGCGCCGCGAAATTCTCGCGACCCATCTGACCAACGCGCTGGTGAACCGTGTGGGTTGCGAGTTCGTGCATCGCCTGATGGAAGAAACCGATGCGCAGCCGGGCGCCATCGTGCGCGCCTGCATCATGGCGCGCGACGTGTTCGATCTCGACGACGTATGGCGCAGCATCGACGCGCTCGATAACCGCGTCGCCGACGACGTGCAGGCGCGCATGTTCGTCGAGGTCGCGCGGCTCGTGGAGCATTCGGCGTTGTGGTTCCTGCGGCATCTGCAAGCGGGCGCGATCAGCGAGGGCGATGTGGCCGACTTGCTCGCGCGCTGCCGCGACGCCGCGCAACGCCTCGCGCCGCAATGGCCCGCGCTGTTGCCGGGCGCCGATCTCGAAGCGCTGTCCGAGCGCCAGCGCGTGCTGGTGGATGCGGGCGTCGATAGCGAGTTGGCGGTGCGGATCGCAAGCGGCGAGATTTCGGCGGCTCTGCTCGACATCGCCGAAGTGGCGTCGACCTGCGCGCGCAGCCTTGAACTGGTGGCGGGCGTCTACTTCGCGCTCGGCACGCTGCTCAACTACGGCTGGATCAGCGAGCGCGCGGCTTCACTGCCGGCGCCGTCGCACTGGGACATGCTGGCGCGCGCCACGGCGCTAGCCGAACTGGCGCGCCTCAAACGCGCGCTGACCACGAGCGCATTGGCCCATGCCGACGAAGCGTCGACGCCCGATACGTTGGTTCAGGCATGGCGTGAGAAGCGCGCCGCGCAACTGGAGCGCTATGCGCGGCTGCTTGCCGATCTGCGAGCCACGGGCGGCGCGAGCCTGTCGATGCTGCTGGTGATCGTGCGTGAGATGGCGGCGCTGGAGCGGGCCTAGAACGGCGGAAGATGCGCGAGCGCGCAGGCGGTGGGCAGGGTACACGAAGATGCAAGGCAACAACGGGGTTGGACGCATGCCGCCCGGCATGTCCATAATACGGGCTGTTGCCAACTGAAAGCGCTTTGCAAACCCACGGGACCCTCTCACCGACGATGAAAGAAGAATCGCCGAAAGCCATTATCTACGCGCTCGCCGCCAACTTTGGCATCGCCATTTGCAAGTTCGCCGCGGCCGCCTTCACCGGTTCAGGCTCGATGTTCGCGGAAGCCATTCACTCGAGCGCCGATTGCGGAAACCAACTGCTGCTGCTATTCGGTCTGCGTCAGGCGCGCAAGCCGGCGAGCCCGTTGCATCCGATGGGCGGCGGCCGCGCAATCTATTTCTATTCGCTGCTCGTCGCGCTGCTGCTGTTCTTCGTGGGCGGCGCGTTTTCGGTGTATGAGGGCGTGCACCGTCTGATCGTGCACGAGCCCTTGCAGTATGCGTATGTGGCGCTCGTGGTGCTCGGCATTTCGGTGGTGCTCGAAGCGCTGTCGCTGTGGGGGGCGATCAAGGAAATTCGCAAGACCAATCCCGACAAAAGCCTGTGGCGCTGGTTTCGGGAGACACGCGAATCCGAACTGCTGGTGGTGGCGGGCGAGGACATCGCCGCCCTGGCGGGTCTCGCGATAGCCTTCGTCGCCGTGCTGCTGACGATGATAACGGGCAACGCCGTGTACGACGCGTTGGGCTCGGTCGCCGTCGGCTTGCTGCTGATGGTGATTGCGTGGGCGGTCGCGCGCGAAGTGAAGTCGATGATCGTCGGCGAATCGGCGAGCCCCGAAGTGCGCCGCGCGATCGAGGCGCATCTGCGTGCGCGCCGCGAGATTCGCAGCATCATCAACATCATTACGATGCAATGGGGCCGTCAGGTGGTGGTGGCGGTGCAGGCGGAAATGATCGACTACCCGAGCGGCCGCGCGATGGTGGATGCGATCAACGTGATCGAAGCGGACTTGCAGGCCGCGTTTCCGCAAGTGCGCTGGGTGTTTTTCGAACCAGACGTGCCGCGCGGTTGAGACAGGGTTTGCGCCGCCGGGGCGGCGCTCTCCAACATACCGCTTATTTGAAGCCGGTCACCGCGTGCGGCACATACAGTTCTTCGAGCTGGCGAATTTCATCGTCGCTTAGATTCAGCGAGAGAGCGGCCACCGCGTCGTCCAGATGATGCAGCTTCGTCGCACCCACGATCGGCGCGGTAATCGGCTTCTTCTGCAAGACCCACGCTAGCGCGACTTGCGCCCGCGGCACGCCGCGCTCGGCGGCAATCCGGCTCACCCGCTCGACGATCTGGCGATCCGCGTCCTCGGTTTGCGCGTACAGCGTGCGGCCGAATTCGTCGGTCTCGGAGCGCGCGCTCTCGGTGTTCCAGTCGCGCGTCAAACGTCCGCGCGCGAGCGGGCTCCACGGAATCACGCCGATGCCCTCGCTTTCGCACAGCGGCAGCATCTCGCGTTCTTCCTCGCGGTACAGCAGGTTCACGTAGTTCTGCATCGTCACGAAGCGCGTCCAGCCGTTGCGTTCCGCCACGTGCAGCGCCTTGGCGAACTGCCACGCATACATCGACGATGCGCCGATATAGCGCGCCTTGCCCGCCTTCACGACATCGTGCAGCGCTTCCATCGTTTCTTCTATCGGCGTGTCGTAGTCCCAGCGGTGGATCTGATAGAGATCGACGTAATCGGTGCCGAGACGCCGCAGGCTGTTGTCGATCTCCGCCATGATGGCCTTGCGCGACAGGCCGGCGCCGTTCGGGCCCGGATGCATGCGGCTATTGACCTTGGTGGCCAGCACGATCTCGTCGCGCTTGGCAAAGTCCTTCAGCGCGCGGCCGACGATTTCCTCGCTCGTGCCGTCCGAATAGACGTTCGCGGTATCGAAGAAATTGATGCCTTTATCGAGCGCCTGCTTGATGAATGGACGGGACGCCTGTTCATCGAGCGACCAGGGATGAGTGCCGCGCGAGGGCACGCCGTAGCTCATGCAACCGAGGCAAAGACGCGATACATCGAGGCCGGTGCGGCCGAGTTTCACATACTCCATCGTGGTGCTCCTGTTGAGAACTGCACAAAGGCGGTGCGTGCCCCAAGGGACTTTCCTTCGGACTTGCCGCGGATCGTCGATTATAGGGAAGCCGGGAGAAGCGCGTGCAGAGCCGCCGCGCCGGCTTTCAGCAGTAAGGTTCAGCCGTCGGGCGGGAAATGATGCATTGCATAATGGAAAGTAAGGAAAATAATTTCTTCGCACTTATACTTCTTTCGGCTTGAAAGCAGCACTCTCCCAAACTGCATCACAAGCAAAAGGAAGAATCACGATGCTGACTCGCACATTCGGCGCTGTCTGCGCCATTACGCTCGCGGCGTGCGCCGCGTTTTCGTCGGGCCCCGCCAGCGCCGACGAGGACGGTTTCTCGCAAGGCGAGGGCGGCTCGCATGGGCGGCCCGTCAAGGTGATGATCATTTCGATGTTCGGCCCCGAGGGGCAGGTGTGGCTCGACCGGCTCGGACCGTGGCGTGATATTCCGGTGGACGGTTTGTCGCCCGATTACCCGGCGGTTCATTGCAACCGGCAGGACGTGTGCGTGATGACCACCGGCATGGGACATACCAATGCGGCCGCGTCGATCATGGCGTTGACGTTCTCGCCGCGCTTCGATTTGCGGCGCACGTATTTCATGGTGGCCGGCATCGCCGGTATCGACCCGCAACAGGGCACGGTCGGGTCCGCCGCCTGGGCGAAGTACCTGGTCGACTTCGGCATTCAATGGGAGATCGACGGGCGTGAGATTCCGTCGGGCTGGAATACGGGCTACCTCGGCATCAATACGAAGAGCCCATCGGAAAAGCCGCCGCTCGACTATCGGACGGAAGTATTCCAGTTGAACACGCAACTCGCCGATACGGCGTTTGCCTTGTCGCGTAACGTTGCGCTCGCCGATAACGCGCAGGCTCAGGCGGCGCGCGCGAAGTACTCGTATGCGCCGGCTAACCGTCCGCCTACCGTCATTCAATGCGACACGCTGGCGGGCGATACGTGGTGGTCGGGTACGCTGCTTGGTCAGCGGGCCCGCGACTGGACCAAGACCTTGACGGATGGCAAAGGCGTCTATTGCACCACGCAGCAGGAAGACAACGCGACCTACGAGGCGCTCAAGCGCGCGGCCGCGGTGCATAAGGTGGACTTGAATCGCGTTGCCGTAGTGCGCTCGGGTTCCGATTTCGACCGGCCCTACGATGGACAAACCAGCGCGGACAATCTGATCAACTACGCCGCGCAAGGCGGCTTTACGATCGCCCTCGAAAACCTGTACCGCTCGGGGAATCCTCTCGTGCAGGACATTGCTACTCACTGGGGCGAGTGGCGCGACGGCGTGCCGAAACGCTAACTCTCTCTCTACGTGGTGTGCCCGCGGAACGAAGCCGCGGGCACACCCATCACTCATTGCTAACGCGGCGTAACGCGGAATTGCCAACCGTACTTAACGTTGCGGTGCGCGAAACGGCGTCCAGACCGGAGCGTCGGTATTCCAATGATCGAGTTCGGATGGTGCCATGATGTTCTCCTTTTGAAGACTGCATGAATGGCGCCGCAATGACTATTTGTTCGAACTGAATCATCGCGGCGTTTTCATTTTTACTGCCCGCTTCACTGCCCGCTTCACTGCCCGTTAGCAACGCGCGTGACCTCGCCATTCGTGCCTTCCTGCAATGCAATGCGCGCGGCCTGCGTTTGACCGATCAAGCCTTTGTTCGGATACGTGGTGCGATTCAGTGCCGGCAGTGAACCGTCGCGATAAGCGGCGACCAGTTCGGCCTTCACCTCGGCGCGTGTTTTAGTGCTCGTGCTCGGGGCCGGTTGCGTTTGATAGCTGCCGGCATGACCAATACCGCCACTGCTGCTTTGTGCAAACACCGGTGCGCTTGCGAGCAGCGAAAGAGCTAGACCTGCGAAGAGATTGCGTTTCATGATTCACTCCTGTCGATTCATTTGCAGCAACGCGGTGTGCTGCGACAGGGTGAAATGTAGGCTTCGGCGGAGTGCGGATAAATCGCACTTTCACGAAATGAATTGTCGCGATTCAAGAACAATCGCCGCGAGGATCAGTCCGCAAAGGCTGCGCGAGCGCGCTGGCACTGGGCTCGCCGTGAGTACAAAAAGAAAACCGCGGCATTGGAGCCGCGGTTGAAATTCACTATTCCAGAATCCGTACTTCAGATCAAACGAATCAGGCGACCCACTCGGATATCACAGGCGTGTCGAGTGTCGGGGCGGATTCACGTTCCTCCAGAGTACGCTTCGTGCAGGTGGCGTCGAGACTGCCGCGGCCGCTCAGCAATGGGCAACGGTCGAACAGTTCGGCAATCCAGTCTACGAAAACACGGACTTTAGGCGACAGATGCCGACTGTGCGGATAGACTGCGGAAATCGGCATCGGCAAGGGCTTCAACTCCGGCAGTACTTCCACCAGTTGGCCCGAACGCAGATGCGGCAGCACCATGAAGAGCGCCGGCTGAATCAGGCCGAAGCCTTCAAGCCCGCAGGTCACGTAGGCATCGGCGTCGTTCACCGAGACGATGCTCTTCATCTTCACTTCGATTTCCTTGCCGTCCACCATGAAAGCCCAATCGAGCGTGCGTCCCGTGCGGCTCGAAAAGTAGTTCACTGCTTTGTGATTTTGCAAGTCGTCGAGCGAGGTCGGCATGCCGGCGCGCTCGATATAGTCGGGGGACGCGCAACTCACGCCCTCGAACAAACCGATACGGCGCGCCACCAGCGAGGAATCCTGGAGCGCGCCCACCCGCACCACGCAATCCACGCCTTCCTGCAACAGATCGACGGGGCGATCCGTCAGTCCGAGTTGCAGGTCGATGTCCGGGTAGCGCGTGTGGAACTCACATAGTGAAGGAATCACCAGCAAGCGGCCGATCGATCCCGGCATGTCGATGCGCAGCTTGCCGTGCGGCTTCTTATTGCCGCTTTGAAAACTGGCCTCGGTTTCCTCGACGTCCGCGAGAATGCGCACGCAGCGCTCGTAGTACGCCGCGCCGTCCGGCGTGAGCGACAAACGCCGCGTGGTTCGGTGCATGAGCCGCGTGCCGAGGAACGCTTCGAGATTCTGAATGATGGTGGTAACCGATGCACGCGGCAGGTCGAGCGTTTCCGCTGCACGGGTAAAGCTGTTGGTGTCGACGACGCGCGTGAACACTTGCATGGCCTGAAGCCGGTCCATTGCAAACCTCCGGAAAGGGCGGGCGCACTGAGCGGAAATCGAATCCGCGGAGCAATCGCATTCGATTGTTCAGAGTCGCCGAATTGTGTTGCCGGATTATAGGCATTTATTTACGAGTCTGCCGAACCCACAATTCGCACCATTGCAGTTTTGTGCGCATTGCGCGGCTCGACATGGATTTATTGAAACCGCCGTACTCCCTCGCGCCCGCCGGCAACGGCCCGGCAGAGGCCAGCAGCACGGCACTCGGCGTGACCGACGTGCAGATAGAAGGGCACGCGCAGGACATTACCTTGCGTTTGTACCGGCAAGGCCAGAAGACCGCACTGCCGGTATTGCTTTATTTTCACGGCGGCGGCTTTACCAAGGGCTCGATCGATCAGGCCGATTTCGCCGCGCGTTATTTCGCGGAACACTTACCGGCATTGGTCGTGTCGGTGGGTTATTCGCTCGCGCCGCAGTTTCCGTTTCCGGCGGCGCCTGAAGACGCGCACCGCGCGGCGCTGTGGGTGCAAACGCGGGCACGCGCGTTCGGCGGCAACAGCAAGAAGGTCGGCGTGGCCGGGCATGACGCGGGCGGGCAGTTGGCCAATTGCCTCGCGTTCATCGCGCGCGATCGCGGGGATGTGCAGATTGCCGCTCAGGCGTTGTTCGGGCCGATGCTCGACCCGAGCCTCACGCGCCTCGGCGACGAAAAGCGCCTCGGCTCGGACATCACCGCGAAAGAGTGCGCCGCCTGTTATCGCGCGTACTTGCCGCAAGCGTCGCAGCGCATGCATCCGTATGCGGCGCCGCTGGAGTCGTCGCGGCTCGCGGGCCTGCCGGCCACGCTGATCGCGACGGCGCAAAACGACGTGCTGCATGTGGAGGCGGAGAAATACGCGAGCAGTCTGATCGACGCGGGTGTGCTGACTCAGGTGGTCCGTTATCCGAGCGTCTCGCATGCCGCGTTGGCCGATCATCCGCCCGCCTTGCAGGAAGCGGTGCGATTTTTTCAGTGGCGCTTCGATGCGCGCGCCCATCGCTGAAACAGAAACAAGCAAAAACTTTAATCAACGATACCGGGAGCTTTTCATGACTATCCTTCCTCTTTCCCGCCGCCGCGTGGCGGTTGCCGCGCTTGTCGTGGTCGTGCTGGCCGGGCTGGGCACGTTCGGCGCGATTCGTGTCGACGCCAGTTCGCCGGCCGCGCCGACGATCGTGCCGGAAGTCGATGTCGCCACCGTGGTGCAAAAGACGATTACCGACTGGCAGACCTATTCGGGCCGCCTCGAAGCCGTCGAAAAGGTGGACGTGCGTTCGCAGGTGCCGGGCACGATCGTGTCCGTCAACTTCAAGGACGGCGCGCTCGTGAAGAAAGGCGACACGCTGTTCGTGATCGACCCGCGCCCCTACGCGGCGGAAGTCGATCGCGCGGCCGCGCAGCTTGCGGCCGCGCAGGCGCGCACCGGTTACACGCAAAGCGACTGGGAGCGCGCGCAGCGCCTGATCGCCGACAACGCGATCGCCAAGCGTGATTACGACGAGAAGCAGAACGCCGCGCGCGAGGCGAGCGCCAATCTGAAGGCCGCGCAAGCCGCGCTCGAAACCGCCCGCATCAATCTCGGCTACACGAAGATCGTGGCGCCGGTGTCGGGCCGCGTGTCGCGCGCGGAAATCACGGTGGGCAACGTGGTGTCGGCGGGCGCGAGCTCCACGCCGCTCACCACGCTCGTGTCGGTGTCGCCGATCTACGCATCGTTCGACGCGGACGAACAAACCTACCTGCAATACCTGAGCCGCGCGAAAGACGGCGGCAAAGTGCCGGTGGAACTCGGTCTCGCGGACGAAAGCGGCTATTCGCGCAGCGGCACGATCGAGTCGGTGGACAACCGGCTCGACACGTCGTCGGGCACGATCCGGGTGCGCGCGCGTTTCGACAACCAGGACGGTGCGTTGATTCCGGGTCTCTATGCACGCGTGAAGGTCGGCGGCAGCGAGCCGCATCCGGCCCTGCTGATCGACGATGCCGCGGTGGGCACCGATCAGGACAAGAAGTTCGTGCTGGTGGTCGACCAGGGCAATCACGTCGTGTATCGCGAGATCGCGGTGGGCGGCATGCAGGGCAACCTGCGCGTCGTCAAGGGCGGCCTGAAGGCCGGCGATCGCATCGTGGTGAACGGCGTTCAGCGGGTGCGTCCGGGCGATTCGGTGCGCGCGCACATGGTGCCGATGACGACCGATCAGGACCCGAACAGCGCGCCGCTCGCGCAGGCGCGCGCCAAGGCGGACAAGAATTCGTGAGCCTCGCGCGCCGCGGCTAGACACGCGCGGCGCGTGCTCCAACGTTAAGAGCTTCCCATGAACATATCCAAATTCTTCATCGATCGGCCGATCTTTGCCGGCGTGCTGTCGGTATTGATTCTGCTGGGCGGCATCATCGCGCTCTTCAAGCTGCCGATCTCGGAGTACCCGGAAGTGGTGCCGCCGTCGGTGGTGGTGCACGCGCAGTATCCGGGTGCGAATCCGAAAGTGATCGCGGAGGCCGTCGCCGCGCCGCTCGAAGAGCAGATCAACGGTGTCGAGAACATGCTGTACATGCAGTCGCAAGCGAATAGCGACGGCAATCTCACGCTCACGGTCACCTTCAAGCTCGGCACGAATCCCGACCTCGCGACGCAACTGGTGCAGAACCGCGTCAATCAGGCGCTGCCGCGTCTGCCGGAAGACGTGCAACGCCTCGGCATCACGACCATCAAGAGTTCGCCGACGCTGACGATGGTGGTCCACCTGATCTCGCCGAACAATCGCTACGACATGACGTATCTGCGCAACTACGCGCTGCTCAACGTCAAGGATCGGTTGGCGCGGATTCAGGGCGTGGGCCAGGTGCAGTTGTGGGGTTCGGGCGACTACGCGATGCGCGTGTGGCTCGATCCGCAGAAAGTCGCGCAGCGTGGTTTGACGGCGACCGAAGTGGTCAATGCGATCCGTGAGCAGAACGTTCAGGTGGCGGCCGGTGTGATCGGCGCATCGCCTTCGGTGCCGGGCACGCAGTTGCAGTTGTCGGTGAATGCGCGCGGCCGCCTGAAGACCGAGGGCGAATTCGGCGACATCATCGTCAAGACCGCGCCGGATGGCGGCGTGACGTACCTGCGCGACATCGCGCGCGTCGAGCTTGCGGCTTCCGAATACGGTCTGCGTTCGCTGCTCGACAACAAGCCGGCGGTGGCGCTCGCCATCAACCAGGCGCCGGGCGCGAACTCGCTCGCGATTTCCGATGAAGTGCGCTCCGCGATGAAGGAACTCGCGGAAGACATGCCGGCGGGCGTCGAATACAAGATCGTCTACGACCCGACGCAGTTCGTGCGTTCGAGCATCGAGGCGGTCGTGCATACGCTGCTCGAAGCCATCGCGCTCGTGGTGATCGTCGTGATCGTGTTCCTGCAAACGTGGCGTGCGTCGATCATTCCGTTGATCGCGGTGCCGGTCTCGATCGTGGGCACGTTTTCCCTGCTGCTCGCATTCGGCTTCTCGATCAACGCGTTGTCGTTGTTCGGCATGGTGCTCGCCATCGGGATCGTGGTGGACGACGCGATCGTGGTGGTGGAGAACGTCGAGCGGAACATCGAAAACGGGCTGAGTGCGCGCGACGCGACATACAAGGCGATGCAGGAAGTGAGCGGGCCGATTATCGCCATTGCGCTGACGCTGGTCGCCGTGTTCGTGCCGCTCGCCTTCATGACCGGCTTGACGGGCCAGTTCTACAAGCAGTTCGCGATGACCATTGCGATCTCGACGGTGATCTCGGCATTCAATTCGCTCACGTTGTCGCCGGCGCTCTCCGCGATGCTGCTGCGTAGCCACGGCGCGAAGGAAGATGTCCTCACGCGTGTGATGAATCGCTTGCTGGGCGGCTTCTTCAAGCGCTTCAACAAGGTCTTTCATCGCGGCTCGACGGCCTATGGCCGCGGCGTGACCGGCGTGCTGCGCCGCAAGGGCGCCATGCTCGCGGTCTACGCGGTCCTGGTGGGCCTGACGGTGCTGGTCTCGCGCGTCGTGCCGGGCGGTTTCGTGCCGGCGCAGGACAAGGAGTACCTGATCGCCTTTGCGCAATTGCCGAACGGCGCATCGCTGGATCGCACGGAAAAAGTGATCCGCGACATGAGTGCTATCGCGCTGAAGCAACCCGGCGTGGAAAGCGCGGTGGCGTTCCCTGGTTTGTCGGTGAACGGCTTTACCAATAGTTCGAGCGCGGGCATCGTGTTCGTGACGCTCAAGCCCTTCAAGGAGCGTGGCGACAAGAAGCTCTCGGCCGGTGCGATTGCCGGCGCGTTGAACCAGCAATATGGCGCGATCAAGGACTCGTTCGTGGCGGTGTTCCCGCCGCCGCCGGTGCTCGGTCTCGGTACGCTCGGCGGCTTCAAGATGCAGTTGGAGGACCACGGCGCGCTCGGTTACGCGGAGTTGAACAAGGCCGCGGAGGCCTTCGTGAAGAAGGCGGCGCAAACGCCTGAGCTCGGCCCGACCTTCTCCAGCTATCAGATCAACGTGCCGCAATTGAACGTCGACCTGGATCGCGTGAAGGCCAAGCAACTCGGCGTGCCGGTCACGGACGTGTTCAACACGATGCAGATCTATCTGGGCTCGCTGTATGTGAACGACTTCAACCGCTTTGGCCGCGTGTATCAGGTGCGGGTGCAGGCGGACGCGCCGTTCCGTCAACGCGCCGACGACATCCTGCAACTGAAGACGCGTAACACGGCGGGCGACATGGTGCCGTTGTCGTCGCTGGTGGCGGTGACGCCGACGTATGGTCCGGAAATGGTGGTGCGTTACAACGGCTATACGGCGGCCGACATCAACGGCGGACCCGCGCCGGGCTTCTCGTCGGGCCAGGCGCAAGCGGCGGCCGAACGCGTCGCGGCGCAAGTCCTGCCGCATGGCGTGAAGCTCGAATGGACCGACCTGACGTATCAGCAGATTCTCGCCGGCAATGCGGGCCTGTGGGTGTTCCCGATCAGCGTGCTGCTCGTGTTCCTCGTGCTCGCCGCGCTGTATGAAAGCCTGACGCTGCCGCTCGCGGTGATCCTGATCGTGCCGATGAGCGTGCTGTCCGCGCTGACCGGCGTGTGGCTCACGCAGGGCGACAACAACATCTTCACGCAGATCGGTTTGATGGTGCTGGTGGGCTTGTCCGCGAAGAACGCGATTCTGATCGTCGAGTTCGCACGCGAACTGGAGCATGACGGACATACGCCGCTCTCGGCGGCGATCGAGGCGAGCCGCTTGCGTCTGCGCCCGATTCTGATGACGTCGATCGCGTTCATCATGGGTGTGGTGCCGTTGGTGCTGTCGAGCGGAGCCGGTTCGGAAATGCGTCACGCGATGGGTATCGCGGTGTTCTTCGGCATGCTCGGCGTGACGCTGTTCGGCTTGATGCTGACCCCTGTGTTCTATGTGGTGCTGCGCACGCTGGCCGGCGGAACGATTCACGTCGCGCAGAAGGATGCGCCGCACTATGGCGCGCCGGTGACGGACGCTTGAGGAGAAAACAATAATGAAACGTTTTGAATCTTTGGGCGGGTGGGGGCGGGCGGCTACCAGCGGTTTGCTGGTCGCGCTGCTCGCCGCCTGCTCGGTGGAGCCCACGTATAAGCGGGCGGAGGTGGATACGCCGGCCGCGTTCAAGGAAACGCCTGCCGCTTCCGCACAGGACACGGGCACGTGGAAGCAGGCCCAGCCCGCTGACGACGCGCATCGCGGCCAATGGTGGACGATTTTCGGCGACCCGCAGTTGAACGCGCTGGAAGAGCAGGCGGCCGCCGCGAATCAGGATCTGAAGGCGGCGGCGGCGCGCGTGCAACAGGCGCGCGCGGTGACGCGGGCGGCGCGCTCGGACTGGTTCCCGAAGCTCGACGCGGGCTTCGGCCCGACGCGTGAGCGCGTTTCGGCGGCCTCGCAATTCCAGCCGGCCAGCGCGGGCGGTACGACGGGCACGATCTGGCGCGCGCAGGTGGGCGCGTCGTACGAAGCCGATCTGTTCGGGCGCGTCGGTTCCAACGTGAACGCGTCGCAAGCGGACGAGCAGCAAAGCGAAGCGCTGTTCCGTTCAGTGCAGTTGTCGTTGCAGGCCGACGTCGCGCAGAACTATTTTCAACTGCGCGAACTCGACACGGATCAGGATCTGTACCGCCGCACCGTGGCGCTGCGCGAGGACACGCTGAAGCTGGTCGAACGGCGTTTCAAGGAAGGCGATATCAGCGAACTGGACGTGTCGCGCGCCCGCAATGAACTGGCGAGCGCGCGCGCCGATGCGGTGGGCGTGGCGCGTCAGCGGGCGGCGTCCGAGCATAGCCTCGCGATTCTGCTCGGCAAGCCGCCGGCGGATTTCTCGTTCGCGGAAGCGCCGCTTGCGCCGGTCACGGTGCGCGTGCCGCCTGGTTTGCCTTCGGCCCTGCTCGAACGCCGGCCGGATATTTCGGCGGCGGAGCGGGCAATGGCGGCGGCGAACGCGCGGGTGGGTCTCGCGAAGTCGGCGTTCTTCCCGAAGCTCGATATCACGGGCGCATTCGGTTATGAGTCGGCGACCTTGGGCGATCTGTTCATGTGGTCGAGCCGTGCGTTCATTCTCGGGCCGTTCGCCGGCACGGCGCTGACCTTGCCTCTGTTCGACGGCGGCCGCCGCAAGGCGAACCTCGCGCAAGCTCGCTCGAAGTACGACGAGGACGTCGCGCAATATCGTCAACAGGTGCTGGTGGCGTTCCGCGAGGTGGAGGACAACCTGGCCGATCTGCGTTTGCTCGACGATCAGATGCGCGAGCAGAACAATGCGGTGCAGGCATCGCAGCGCGCGGCGCATCTGTCGCGCACGCAGTACACCGAGGGCGCGGTCAGCTATCTGGACGTGATCGACGGCGAGCGGCAGGTGCTCCAAACGCAACTACAGGCGAGTCATTTGTCGGGCACGCAGGCGGTGGCGACGGTTAATCTGATTCGCGCGTTGGGTGGTGGATGGAGCGACGTGAAGGCGCCGGATGCCGCGGTGGGGTCGGTTGCGCCGGCTTCGGGTGCGGTTGCTGCTTCTGCTGCTGCTTCTGCTTCTGCTCCGGCGGTGACGGAACAGGTAGCGAAGCGGTAGGTGTTTAGATCAGTTGTTAGTGGTGAACGCCGGGGCGCGCGGTTGCGCGGCCCGGCGTTTTTATTTGGGCAGCAGCGCGACGGCGCGGTTTTCAGCGGTTCTATTCCTCACTGCGCCCCGCCAAATCATTTTTCCCGCTTTCCTTCCGAAAATCCCTTCGTAGACCACTGGTTTCGCCGCCTCTATCATGGGCCGCACCTCATCTGGAGAGAGGCGATGACCTGTCCGACTTTCCGCTGTTCGCGCTGACCGACTGGCGCTTCCTGTCACTGCCACGCGCGGGCTAAGCCGCGCGTCGCGGATTTCCGTTGCCCGATGTTCTCCGGCATGCGTCGCCGCGTGCCGTTGGACCGGCTCGCCTCAAAACCGATACGTCACGACTTTACGAGTTCACCATGCGCATTTCTCTATCCACATTGCTGCGCTCTTTCAATGCGCCGGCTCGCACGCTTTTCGGCGCATTCGGTCTCGCGCTGGCGTTGTCCGCCACGTCGGCATTCGCGGCGGATGTGCCCACGCTGAAGATCGGCACCGCCACCAGCCCGCAGATCGAGGCGCTCAAAGTCGCCGCGCGCGAAGCCAGGGAGCAGGGACTCGACGTCAAGATCATCGAGTTCACCGACTGGAATACGCCGAACGCGGCGCTCGCCAACAAGGATATCGACGTCAACTACTTCCAGCACATTCCGTTTCTGGAGAACGCGAAGAAGCAGGGCGGCTATAACTTCGTCGCGATCGCGCCGGGCACGATCATGAAGATCGGCCTGTACTCGAAGAAGATCAAGCGCTTCGACGAGTTGAAGAACGGCGCCACGGTCGCAATCGCCAACGATCCGGTCAACGGCGGCCGCGGGCTGTTGTTGCTGCAACGCGCCGGCCTCATCAAGCTGACGCCGGGTATCGACTATCGCGCCACGACGCTCGACATCATCGACAACCCGAAGCACCTGAAGATCGTGCAGCTCGAAGCGTCGCAACTGGCCCGTTCGCTCGACGACGTCGACCTCGCGCAAGGCTACCCGAGCTTCATCAAGCTCGCGGGCACCACCGATCCGAATAGCGCGCTGCTGTTCGACGGGCTGGAGAACAAGAACTACGCGATCCAGTGGGTCGTGCGTCCGGAAAGCGCGAACGATCCGCGTATTCGCAAGTTCATCGCGATCTATCAGCATTCGCCGGCCGTGCGCGCCGCGCTCGACAAAGCCTTCGGCACGCTTTACGCCGTCGCCTGGTAACGAAAGCGGTTAGGCGTGGCCGGAACAGAAAGGAGCCGCACGATGGCGAAGAAAAAGATTCTGCTGAACGCGTTCAACATGAATGCCGTCGGTCATATCAATCATGGCTTGTGGACGCATCCACGCGACCGCTCCGCGCATTACACGGATCTCGACTATTGGACGAGTCTTGCGCAAACACTGGAGCGCGGCAAATTCGACGGCATCTTTCTCGCGGATATCGTCGGCGTCTACGACGTTTATCAAGGCGGTCCGGACACGCCGTTGCGCGAATCGGTGCAGATTCCGATCAACGATCCGTCCCTGATCGTCCCCGCGATGGCGCACGTGACGCAGCATATCGGTTTCGGCGTCACGTCGAATCTGACCTACGAGCCGCCGTATCTGTTCGCACGCCGCATGTCGACGCTCGATCATCTGACCAGGGGCCGGGTGGGCTGGAACATCGTCACCGGCTATCTGGACAGCGCGGCGCGCGGCATGGGGCTCGCGCAGCAGATCAGCCACGACGACCGCTACGATCGCGCCGACGATTACATGGACGTGGTCTACAAGCTGTGGGAGCAAAGCTGGGAAGACGATGCGGTGGTGCGCGACCGCGCGGCGCGCATCTTCTCGCATCCCGACAAGGTGCATCGCGTGAAGCATGACGGTCCGTATTATTCGATCGACGCCATTCATTTGAGCGAGCCGTCGCCGCAACGCACGCCGGTGCTTTACCAGGCGGGTTCGTCGAGCCGGGGTGTCGATTTCGCGGCACGCCACGCGGAATGCGTGTTCGTCGGCGGGCAGAACAAGCCGCTCACGCGCTCCATTGTCGACGACATCCGCACGCGCGCGGTGAGCTTCGGGCGTGCCGCGGACGATATAAGAATTTTCGCGGGCATCACGGTTGTCGTCGGCGAAACGGAACGCGCGGCGCGGGAGAAGTTCGACGAGTATCGGCGTTATGCGAGTGCCGAAGGCGGCCTCGCGCATTTCTCCAGTTCGACCGGCATCGACTTCTCGCAATACGAGCTGGACGAGCCGATCTCGTATGTGAAGACCGAGTCGATGCAATCGGCCGTCGAAGCCATTTCGAAGAAGAGCGTGAGCGGCGTGTGGACCAAGCGCAAGGTACTCGAACAGATGACGCTCGGCGGCCGCGCGAAACCGGTGGTCGGCTCGCCGCAGCAGATCGCGGACGAACTGGTGTCGTGGATCGAGGAAGCGGGTGTCGACGGTTTCAATCTGACACGCACGGTGATGCCGGAATCGTTCGAGGACTTCGTGAATCTGGTCGTGCCGGAGTTGCAGAACCGCGGCGTCTATAAGGAAGATTACGATGCCGCGCCGACGCTGCGCGAGAAGCTGTTCGGCGCCGGCCGAGCGCGGCTGCCCGACGTGCATGCGGGCGCCAGGCATCGGCGTCATGCGCGACACAACCTGCCGAGCGCAGTGAATGCCTGAGAGGAGCGAAGCAATGGCTAATCTATTCGACGTGCCGCAGTTCATTGAAGACACGCCGTCCCTCGCATCGAATCCTGGTTCGCTTCAGGCGACGCGAGCCGCCGTCGTATTCGACGACGTAGGCAAGACCTTCACTCATGCACGCGGCGTGCCGACCGCGGCGCTTTCGAACGTTACGCTGAACGTGGCGCACGGCGAAGTGTTCGGCATTATCGGCCGCAGCGGCGCGGGCAAGTCGACGCTGCTGCGGCTCGTGAACGGGTTGGAGAAGCCGAGTTCAGGCAGCGTGCGCGTGAACGGCGTGAGCGTCGGCGAACTCGACGAACGCGGCCTTGTTACATTGCGGCGGCGCATCGGCATGGTGTTTCAGCACTTCAATCTGCTTTCCGCGAAAACCGTGCGCGAGAACATTGCGTTGCCGCTGAAAATCGCCGGCACGCCGAAAGCGGTGATCGACACCAAGGTCGACGCGCTGCTCGAACTGGTCGGCCTGTCCGCCAAACGCGACGCTTATCCGGCGAGCCTCTCCGGTGGTCAGAAACAGCGCGTCGGCATCGCGCGGGCTCTCGTCACCGATCCTGAGATTCTGCTTTGCGACGAAGCCACGTCCGCACTCGATCCCGAAACGACGCAGGCGATTCTCGCGTTGCTGCGCGATATCAATCGGCGGCTCGACCTCACCATCGTTTTGATCACGCACGAAATGCAGGTGATTCGCGAAGTCTGCGATACGGTTGCCGTGATCGAGCGCGGGGAAGTGGTGGAAAGCGGACCGGTGTGGCGCGTGTTCGGCGATCCTCGGCACGATGCGACGCGCGCCTTGCTGCGCACGCTGGTGCACGACTTGCCCGCGGATCTCGCTGAACGCATCAAGCCTTTGCACGACATCGCGCACGCCGATGCGCGGATTCTGCTCGACGTGCGTTTCACCGGAGCCGATGCGCGCGAGCCGGATCTCGGCGGGCTGACTTCGGCGCTGAGCGTCGAAGGCGGGCGCGTGAGCTTCGTGCATGGCGGCATCGACAGGATTCAGGGGCATGCGCAAGGGCGTCTGGTCGTGTCCGCGCAAGTGCGCGCGAATGCGCACGGCACGATTCAAAAGCAGATCGCGACGCTCGTCGAGCGCGCGCGCGGCTACGCCAATCACGTCGAGGTGCTTGGCTATGTCTGATCTCTGGCTCTCGGAACTCGCGGACGCGATTCGCGACACCGTCGTGATGGTCGGCGTCTCCGCGTTCGTCGCGGCGTTGGCCGGCATTCCGCTGGCGCTGGTGCTGGTGACCACGACACGCGGCGGCATCTTCGAAAAGCGCGCGGTGAACAGCACGCTCGGCGCGCTCGTCAACGTGTTCCGCTCCACGCCGTTCATCATTCTGCTGGTCGCGCTGCTGCCGTTGACGCGCTTGCTGATCGGCACGACGATCGGCGTATGGGCCGCGATCGTGCCGCTCAGCATCGCGGCGATTCCGTTTTTTGCGCGCGTGGCCGAAGTGAGCCTGCGCGAAGTGGACCGCGGTTTGATTGAAGCCGCGCAGGCGATGGGCGCGCAACGGCGTCACATCATCTGGCACGTGCTGCTGCCTGAAGCGCTTCCCGGCATTCTCGGCGGCTTCACGATCACGGTGGTGGCGATGATCGGCTCGTCCGCAATGGCGGGCGCGGTCGGCGCGGGCGGCCTCGGCGATCTGGCGATCCGTTACGGCTATCAGCGTTTCGATACCACGGTGATGGTGACGGTGATCGTATTGCTGATCGTCATCGTGACGGCCGTGCAGTTCGTCGGCGACCGCTTCGTGCGACGGTTGGCGCAGCGCGCGTGACGGCCGGACCGCGCTTATGATGCTTGCGTCCCTCGTCAAACCTTTTCACGTGGACATTGCATGAACGAACCCCGTCATCCCGAGGCGCTGCAAACGCAGCAGGCGTGCGCCGCGCCCGTGGTGCGCGATCTCGCCGGCTTGCTCGACGCATTGCGCGCCAGCGCCGCGCAGCGCGATCGCGACGGCGGCCACGCAGCCCAGGAAAAACAATGGATCGCGGACGCGGGGCTGCTCACGCTCGCCGTGCCGCGCGAATTCGGCGGGCTCGGCGCGCGCTGGCCCGACCTCTACGAGACGATTCGCAAGATCGCGGCGGTCGATAGTGCGCTGGCGCATCTGTTGGGCTTTACCTGCTTGCAGGTGGTCAGCGTCAATGTATGGGGCAACCCCGAACAACGCGCACGCTATCTGGGCGGCACCGTGGAAGGGCGCTGGTGGTGGGGCAACGCGGTCAACCCGCTCGACACGCGGCTCGTCGCGAGCGCGAGCGGCGACGGCGGCTTTCTTCTCGACGGCCAGAAGGGCTTTTGCTCGGGCACGCGCGGCTCGCGGATGATGACCGTCTCCGCGCACGATCCGGCCAGCGGCAAACCGGTGTTCGCCGTGGTGCCGACCACGCGCGAGGGCATCGCCGTCCACGAAGACTGGAATCCGATCGGTCAGCGGCAGACCGACAGCGGCAGCGTGTCCTTTGCGCAGGTCAGGGTCGAGCCGCATGAAGTGCTCGTGCGCGCCGATACGCCGTATGCGAGTTTGCGCACGCTGGTTTCGCAGCAGGTGTTGATCAATCTGTTCGTGGGCATCGCGCAAGGTGCGCTCGAGGAAGCGCGCGTCTACGTCAATCAGCATGGCAAGCCGTGGATCAGCTCCGGCGTCGACAAGGCCACCGACGATCCTTACCTGATCCAGCGATTCGGCGAAATGCGCCTGCAAGCGGTGAGCGCGGAAGCGCTGGCGACCCGCGCCGCTTATGCACTCGAGGACGCGTGGCAACAAGGTCCGGCGCTTTCCGCGGAAGCCCGCGCGCACGTCGCGCTCGCCACGTCGGAGGCGAAAATCCTGGCGCATCGCGCCGCGCTCGACGTCAGCGAAAAACTGTTCGACGCCTGCGGCGCCCGCGCCACCCACGCGCCGCTCGCGCTCGACCGGTTCTGGCGCAACGCTCGCGTGCATACGCTGCACGATCCGCTCGACTATCGCGTGCGCGACGTCGGCCGTTATGCACTGAGCGGGACATTGCCGGAGGTTTCTTTGTACACTTGAGGCGGTTCGCGGCGGCCATCCCCCTTATGACGCGCCGCGGTTTATCCCCCTTCAAGAGATTGCCGACTTGCAGTTCAAACTCCCGACTACCGCAACGGCGCCGTTTTGCCCATCCGAGGTGCAAGGCTCGGTCGCCGTCTCGCAAGGCGCGCCTTTCTGGAAAAAAATCCTGCAATTCGCCGGCCCCGGCCTGCTCATCTCGATCGGCTACATGGACCCGGGCAATTGGGCCACCGATATCGAAGCCGGATCGCGCTACGGCTACAGTCTGCTGTTCGTCGTCATGTTGTCGAGCCTCGCGGCGATGGTGCTGCAATGCCTGAGCATGCGCCTCGGCATCGTCACCGGGCGCGATCTTGCGCAGTTGTCGCGAGCGCGTTATTCGCCGGGCGTGGCGCGCGTTCAATGGCTGCTCGCCGAGGTGTCGATCGTGGCCTGCGATCTGGCCGAAGTGCTCGGCGGCGCGCTCGCCTTCCATCTGCTGTTCAAATGCTCGCTGACCACCGGCGTCTTGCTGACCGCGTTCGATACGCTGATCGTGCTCGGCCTGAAGGGCAAGAACTTCCGCGACCTCGAAGCGATCATGCTCGGCCTGATCGCGACCATCGGCGTGGGGTACGTCATCGAATTGGCGCTGGTGCAGCCGCACTGGCCGTCGGTCGCGCAAGGGTTGATTCCGTCGTGGGAGGCGCTCAGCAGCCGCGAGCCGATGTATCTCGCGATCGGCATTCTCGGCGCGACCGTGATGCCGCATAACCTCTACCTGCATTCGTCGATCGTGCAGACGCGCGCGGTGAAGCGCGACGCCGCGAGCATCGGGTCGGCGATCGGCATGTCGCGCATCGATACGATCGTGTCGCTGGTGCTCGCGCTGCTGATCAACATGGCGATCCTGATTCTCGCCGGGGCGGCGTTTCATGCGACCGGCCACGATCAGGTCACCGAGATCGAAGACGCTTACACACTGCTCGCGCCGATCGTCGGCACCGGTTTGGCGGCGGTGTTGTTCGCCGTCACCTTGCTCGCCTCGGGACAAAGCTCGACCTTCACGGGTACGGTGGCCGGGCAGGTCATCATGGAAGGCTTTCTGAACCTGAAAATTCCGTGCTGGCAACGGCGCTTCATCACGCGGGCGCTCGCCTTGATCCCCGCGCTGATCGGCGTGCAGATGATGGGCAACGGCGCGGTCGGCAAACTGCTGGTCGCAAGCCAGGTGGTGTTGAGCCTGCAATTGCCGTTCGCGCTTTATCCGCTGATCCGCATGACCAGCGACCGTTCGCTGATGGGCGAATTCGCCAACAAGCTGCCGACGCGGCTACTGGCGTGGATGCTGTTCGTGGCGATCAGCGCGGCGAACTTGTGGCTGGTGGTGCAGACGATTGGGCTGGTGGATTGAGGCGGTGCCGGGGCGGCTTGAGGTGGTAGCCGCGGGGGTGCCGGTGGCTGTGGCGGTGGAAGTGACAAAAAAAGTCCGCTCGTAACGGCGGACTTTTTTCTCAGGCTTCGGTTCGAGTCGGGCGGACCAGCCCTTCTCGATTCAGTTCAGCTCAGGCGGCTTGCGCGATCTGCGCTGCATCGAGCGCTTCCTGGCGGGCCGCTGCGGCTTTCTTCGTCTTGCCCGCGCGCGACGGCGGCTGGCACGCGCCGCATACCACGTTGTGTTGCAAATCGTGCTTGTGCGCGACGAACTTGCCGGTGCAACGGCAGCATTTGGTCAACTGCAGAATGTCGGCGTCGAAGAAACGCACCAGCGTCCAGGCGCGCGTCAAATCCAGCACCGGCTCGGTTTCGCTGTGCTTGCAGTGTTCGAGATACAGCCGGTAGCCCTTGGTCAGCGCATCCAGATGCGAGCAACGCGCTTCGTTCTTCAGGAACAGGTACGTGTTGTAGAACAACGATGCGTGGATGTTCGCCAGCCACGTCATATACCAGTCCGCCGAAAACGGCAGCATGCCCTTGGGCGGCGATACGCCCTTGACCTCGCGGTACAGGCGAATCATGCGGTCGCGCGAGAGCGTCAGTTCGCTCTCCAGCACCTGCATGCGTGCGCCGAGTTCGATCAGCGCGATGGCGCGGAATACTTCTTGTGCGTCTTCCGTCAGGCTACGCTTGAGCATCGCAGTCACCTCGATTAAGCGAACTGCTCGGCGGGCTGGCCCGCAAGCAGGATTGCCGCGTGAGTCGGTGCAACTGCTGCGTGCTTCGTGGTTTGCGTCAACGCCGACAACATGGCGTGGTCGTTGAAGCGGAAGAAGCACAAAAGTTGATCGGAAGCGGCCAGCTTGACGACCTGCGCGAGCGACAGCCCGCCAAGCAGATCGGCCAGTTCCGATGACAGTCCCAGCCGGAACATCCCGACTGCTTTGTCCTCGCGCAACATGCGCTGCGCAAGCATGATGTACGACAAGTTGATCTCGCGGATTGAATCCAGCGTCTCGCTGCTACGGTCCATTTTCTCTGTTTCCGAAGCCCCGAATTACCATGCCGGCTTTTTGCCGTTTTCTCTTTTATGCCTCGCCGGAAACGATGACCTCCGGCTACATGTCTTGATACAGATGGCGACTTTTTGATACATCGCGTTACATTTCGTAACAGCTTGGGACGAATTGTATGAAGGGCAAAACAAGAAATCAATCCCTTCTCGAAAAAATATCGCTAAAAAGATACATCAATTTCAGGTAATTTTTTCACGGGCTCGTAATAGAAGCCGTTATGCACATTTTTGGGCTGGGGCGGCCTTCGTCTGGTCCCTGAAAACCCTTATAGAACAGGACTTGTAAGCTTTCGTCTGAGCACACGATAAGTGTGAGGCGATCTCGCCGATTTAAGCGCGCCTGGAAAAGAAAAAGCAGAAGGGCGATCTGCTGAGATGTAATAAATACCGCACGTTTTCGGAGGTGGGGGACAAATCACAGATGTAACAGATCGTCGCGGCCCTGGTTACAAACCAGGCCGAGTTTGTAACTTTTTTCGTAACATCGTGAGCCGGCGGGTCGAACTCGCTCGACTGCGGGGCCGAGAACAGCGGCCGCATCGGCCGTCCATGACGGGCCGTTCGCCCTGGCCTGGATGTCAGCCGTAGCCGGTCTGTTAGGGCAAGAGGAGGTCAGATCACGCGCCGCCGGTTCGAGACAGCGACGGCTCACATGAACCGCGCCATCAAATCGGCGTCGTGAAACACGCCGTCGACATTCAGCGCGTCGACTTCGCATCCGTATTTCCGAAAGCCGAGCGACTCGTACAGCTTGCGCGCCGCCTCGTTGCGGCTGCCGACCATGAGTTGGACTTGCCGCAAACCTTCTATTCGCGCCGCACGCGCCAGCAACTCGTCGAGTAACGCGCGCCCAACGCCACGCCCAGCGGCTTCCGGCGCGACGTACATGCCGACCACGGCGGCTTTGTGCCGCTCCTTGTCGCGCGGGTTGCGCCGCATTCCGACGACGCCGACGAGCGGTGCGCCGGCCGATGCGTAAGCGCCCAGCAGAAAATCACCGTCGGCCGCGCGCGAACCTTCCAACATGGCGTCGTGTTGCGCCGCGCCTCTTGCCAGCGCGTCCGCGTAGCTTTGGCCGAATGATTCCGGATGCGCCTTCAGTCCGCGCAGGCGAAGTTCAAAGTAGGCGTCGCGGTCGGCCAGTCCGAGTTGGCGTATCAGCACGGCGTGATTGTTCAAGTGCATCTCCGTTAACGGTTGTTCGAATCGGGCGGTCGTGACCGGACGCATTGCCCGGTCTCGGCGGTGGTTCCCGGATCAAACCACGACTAAGGCGCCGCCTGGGCGCGCTGGCTTTCGGCAAACTCGCGCAACGCCGCCGCGGTTTGCTGGTCGGCTGGAAAAAACGCTTCGATCGCAAGCTCCGATAGCGTCACGTCCACCGGCGTACCGAATACGGTGGTGGTGCTGAAAAACGACAGCAGCCCAAGCGGCGTGCGTAGCCGCAGCGGCACGGCAATCTGATTGATGGCCGGGTCGGGGTCGATCGCCTCCGCACCAGGCGGCGCGGGATAACCCGCCAACTCGTCGCGCAACGCGCTCAGCGTGTCGTCGCCGCTTACGTCGATCTGACGTTGCAGCCGGGCCAGCACGTGCTCCCGCCAGGCATGCCAGTTGACGATGGAAGCCGCGATCCCCTCCAGATGCAAGCTCAGGCGCAGCGCATTGACCGGTGGCTCCAGCAGCTCCGCGCTTGCGCCCGCCACCAGAGGCGCGAGCGCGCTGTTGGCGGCAAGGATGGTCCAGTGACGGTCGATGGCGAGCGCCGGATACGGCTCGTGCCCCTTGAGCAACAGTTCGACGGCCTCACGCGCGGCGGCCAACTGGGGATCGGTGAGCGGACGCTCACGGAACAACGGCGCATAACCCGCCGCGATCAGCAGCGCATTGCGTGCACGCAGCGGCACGTCGAGCCGTTCCGCCAGATGCATGACCATCTCCCGGCTCGGCACCGCGCGGCCTGATTCGACGAAGCTCAAATGCCGCGTCGAAATATCGGCCTCGGCCGCGAGCAGCAACTGGCTCATTCGTCGCCGCTGCCGCCATTCGCGCAGCAGATCGCCGACCGTGCGGCTGGCCGTCGGCGGATTCGACGGGGCGGTTTGCGCAAGAGAGAGCGTATTCATGCCAACGATGATAGCCAAACCGCGCTGGCAATCCATTACCTCGCACGTAATCGACGCGCCGCGCGCGAGCCGCCAATCTTCACTTTGAGCCCGCCGCATACAACGTGTTTGCCGAGCGTAGTGCTCAGTCGCTACCCATGAAGGAGTCGGAGATGAATGCGCATACCGATCTGATCGACCGTTATTTCGACGCATGGAATGAAACCGATGGCGCGCGCCGTCGCGCGTTGATCGCCGCGACGTGGGCCGCGGATGCCGACTATCGTGATCCGCTGCTGGCGGGCGCGGGCCACGACGGCATCGACGCGATGATCCGCGCGGTGCATGAACGCTTCCCGCATCACACGTTTCGCCGCACGACCGAGGTCGACGGCTTCGCGAACCGGCTGCGTTTTTCTTGGGAACTGACCACGCCCGCGGGCGAGGCGATCGTCAAGGGTTCCGATTTCGGCGTGGTCGATGCGCATGGTCGCCTGCAGGCGGTCACCGGTTTCCTCGATCAGGTGCCGGCCGCCGCCTGACCGGCGTCATCTTTTCACGGAGACGATCATGCTTGAGCCCGCTGCCGCCACGGCCGTCCGAACCGTCGTCGCGTTCGCGCGCCTGTCGTGCGCCGTCGACGCGTTGTGCAGCGCCATCGCCGGTTTCGCCTTGCTCGCCGGCACACGCGCGTTCGCGTTCACCGCCTTGCTCGCATGGCGCGAGCCGGTTCTCGGCGGCGTGGGCCTCGTGCTGCTGGCGCTGGTCGGCTGGCTGCGGTGGCGGTGCGGCGTCTCGCGCGGCTTTGCGCGGATGGACGCAAAGTTGCTTGCTACAATCGATCGCCCGAATGCAATCCGCGGCGCTGTTCCGTTCTCGTCGAGCGCCGGTCGTATCGGCGAGACCCGAACGCGGGCGTGAAGCGCTCGCTTTGCGCAAAGAATCGACTGTTGTTTAAAACCGGGCGGCCAGCCGCCAATCGAACTACAAGGAGACACCGTGCTGAAGAATCTCGACCCGCTGCTGAATGCCGATGTGCTGCATGCGCTGCGCTCGATGGGCCATGGCGACGAACTGGTGATTTGCGACGCGAACTTTCCGGGCGATTCGGTCGCCCGCGAGAGTGTGCTCGGCAACCTGCTTCGCCTCGACGGCGTGAGCGCGCCGCGCGCGATTCGCGCGGTGCTGTCGGTGATGCCCCTGGATACGTTCATCGAACATCCCGCCTCGCGGATGGAAGTGGTCGGCGAGCCGCAGACGATTCCGGCGGTGCAGCGCGAGGCGCAGACCGAGGTCAATGCCGCGGAAGGGCGCGAGGTGCCGTTTGCGTCGACTGAACGGTTCGCTTTTTACGAGCGGGCGCGCAAAGCCTATTGCGTGATCGCCACGGGCGAGGAGCGCGGTTATGGTTGCTTCGTGTTCACCAAGGGCGTGCTGCTTGCGCCGGATGCGCCTCGGTAATCGCCTGCGCTCCAATACAGCGGGCGCCGCGCCGCTCGGCCCCGCTCGAGCTTGGAAAAGGCGGGTAATGCACATATCCTCAGGTGCAAGGCGGGGAACTGCGGCAACCTGACCGGGTCTGCTGCTTATTCATTTATAGGAGCTTCTCATGGCGCGTCCCGTCGATTCCGGCGTTATCCTCATCGCACGTATCGCCCTTGCCGTGCTGTTTCTGTGGGGCGGTGTGATGAAACTGCTGGGCTATGCGGGCTTCGTCGGCTACCTGCATTCGAAGGGCGTGCCGTTCGTGCAGATCGCCGCGCCGATCGCGACCGTGGTCGAGGCGCTCGGCGGCCTCTTGCTGATCGTCGGCTTCAAGGTGCGTCCGCTTGCCGTGATCATGGCCGTCTATACCGTGGCGACGGCGGTGTTGGGCCACGATTTCTGGAACGTCACCGATCCGGCCTTGCAGCGCGACATGGTGATCCATTTTTGGAAGAACATCGGAATCGCCGGCGGCTTCCTGCTGCTGTTCGTGACCGGCGCGGGCCGTATCAGCATCGACGGCGCACGTGCGCCGCGCGGCGGGCTGGGGCTCTGATACGGGAGCCCGGGCGGCGGGCGCCCGCCGCCATCGATTCTGGCTGCAACCAAGGGAGCAAACAATGATTCAGAGTTTCGAGCAAACCATTGGCGGCAAGGTGATGCAGTTGTGCGCGAGCCTCGGCGAAGGGCCCACGCCTCATCGGGTCATCATCAGCCTGGCTGATTCGGCGAAAACACTCGTCGTGCTGGATGCGTCCGGCCTCATCGGCACGCTCAAGGCCGAGATCGAGGAGCCCGACAAGCTGATCGCCGATGCGATCACGAAGGCGCAAAGCGAAGGGCTGATCGAACGCGCGATCGATACCGGCACGATTCAGGAAGCGTCGCTGTAAGCCGCGGCGCGGCGCAGCGGTTCTTTGGCCGCGCCGTAGTGTTGCCGCAGCCTTGCCATTGAAAAACGACCCCCGCGATGCGCGCGCATCGCGGGGGTCGTTTTTTTCACGGGTCAAGTCGCGTCGACCGCCAGCCCCGCTCAGCGAGCTTGCGGCGCTGCGTCCTTGATAAACAGCGTGGTCAGTGCGCCGAGAATGCAGATCGCTCCCACATACAGCGGCGCGGCCATCGGATTGGACTTCATCATCAGCGAGACGGCGATCGGCGTGAGGCCGCCGAACACCGCATAGGCGACGTTATACGAGAACGAGATGCCCGAAAACCGCACGACGGGCGGGAACGCCTTGACCATCACGAACGGGATCGCGCCGATCACGCCGACAAACAGGCCGGCCGCGGCGTAGAGCGGCACCAGCGCAGACGTATCGACGGCGAGTTGCTGGAACATCACGTAGTACGTGACCGCCAGCGCGAGTCCGCCGATGAAGATCGTTCGACCGGCGCCGATGCGGCCGGCGATCGAGCCCGCCATCACGCAGCCGATCGTCAGGCACAGCGTCGCCACGCAATTCGCCAGCAGCGCGGTGGCCGGCGCGACATGAAACTGCTTTTGCAGCAGCGTCGGCGTCATCAGAATCACCACGACGATCGCGGCCGACAGCATCCACGTGAGCAGCATCGAAACGATCACGGCGCGGCCGTGGTCGCGCAGCACGGCCTTGAGCGGCACTTCGGCGGCGATCGCCTTGCGCTGCTTGAGTTCGGCGAAGACCGGCGTTTCATGCAGCCAGCGGCGCAGGTAGACGGAGAACATGCCGAACACGCCGCCCACGAGGAACGGCAGGCGCCACGCATACGCGGAGATCTCCGCCGGCGCGAAGTTGCGGTTGACCGCCGAGGCGATCAAGGAGCCCAGCAGGATGCCGGCCGTGAGACCGGCCGTCAGCGTGCCGCATGCATAGCCGATATGCCGCTGCGGCACGTGCTCGGAGACGAACACCCAGGCGCCCGGCACTTCGCCGCCTACCGCCGCGCCTTGCATCACGCGGAACAGCAGCAGCAGCACCGGCGCCAGCACGCCGATGCTCGCGTAGGTCGGCAGGAGGCCCATCATCAGCGTGGGCACCGACATCAGCAGCACGCTCAGCGTGAACATGCGCTTGCGGCCGAACAGGTCGCCGAAGTGCGCCATGATGATGCCGCCGAGCGGCCGCGCCAGATAGCCCGCCGCGAAGATCCCGAAGGTTTGCACCTGGCGCAGCCACTCCGGCATCGCGGCCGGGAAGAATAGCTGACCGATCGCCGGCGCGAAAAACACGAAGATGATGAAGTCGTAGAACTCGAGCGCTCCGCCGAGGGCGGCGAGGCCGAGCGTTTTGTAATCGCTGCGCCCAAGAGGGCGTGGGGTGACAGCCTGCGCTCCACCCAGATTTGTCGCTCGCATTGCTATGTCGTTGTCTTGAATGGTGAGCCACACGTGGCGCGTGGAAATACGGCGGTCGTCGGGCGAGAAGTGTGGTAGGCGCTGGGTAGAGCACGGGACACCGGCGCGCCGGCCCGGATAGGGGGCGCGATGACGACTTTGGCCAGGCGGGGATTTTACAGGATGAAAGTCGCTCGCCTCGGGAAGTGCTTAATTCGATTGAGAAAAGTTCCACGGGGACGGGCGTTTTCGCCACCGGGTTCCGGCTCTGCGCGCTGGGAAACGTCGCGGCAGCTTGTAGGAGTTGCGGGATGGAGTTGTCGGGCGGCGTCGATAGATATGTAAATTAGGATTGTTCCTATGGGATGGAACGGGCCTGCCTCTGAGAATCGCGTCCGAGCTATCAGTTAAGAGTCATCCCCCATGCGCATTGCCATTCTTCAGCGTGACCCGGTCATGCGTCAGTCCATCGAAACAGTTCTTCTCAGCGCGGGCCATACGTGCATGGCCTACGACGACGGCCTTGCCATGTCGAAAGCGCTCGCCCGTTCCACCGTGGATCTGCTGGTGCTGGACTGGCACGGCACGCGCCTGTCCGGTGCGGAGGTGCTGAGGTCGGTGCGGGCGGTCGGCGGCGACCGGTTGCCGGTCATCTTCGCCTCGCGGGAGACGTCGGAGGAAAGCATGGTGCGAGCCCTCTCCGGCGGCGCGGACGATTACGTCGCGTTGCCGCTGCGCCCAGCCGAGTTCCGGGAGCGCGTCGGAGCGCTGCTGCGGCGCGCGTATCCCGATCGCTCCAGCTTGGCGAGTTTCGACGTGGGGCCGTACCATTTCGACATTTCCCGTCGCCCGCAAAGCCTTACCCAGCAAGAGCTGTTTAATATTTGTTCAAAATTCGTTCAAAACTCCCGGTTCCGATTCGCTGCAACTGGATACCCGGGCATTTTGGTAAGACCCTTGGCGCATTGCGACCGACCTGGTGACGTAGACTGCGAGGCACGGACTCAACCGGCGCGACACCGAACACGGATGACCGATTCGAGCAACCTTGATGACCAAGCCTGCGCTGAACTGCTCTGCTACCTGGTGGTGGGGCAGCTGGTCGCGCGAGCGCGCACAAGCGGTTGGATGCGAACCGATCATGTTGTGGAGTTGCTGAGCATCTGGCTAAATGGCAACGGAGCCCGAGCCGACTGGACGGACCGCGTTCACCTCGGCGCCCTATCGGAAAAGGTGGCACTGGGTTTTGCCGAGTTCCCCATGTTTGCAGATTCGTATTTTCTCGCGCAGCTGTTCACCGATGGGTGGCGGTTAGACTACCGCTCACCAAGCGTTCGCAAGATTTATGCAGCCTGCGAAGACGAGTGGCACCGAGCTAGGCCTATTTAGTCGCAGCCGCACTGCCTCAACAAACCCCACAAAGAGCGACCGGATGGACGCCATTCGAGGTTCAGGGGGAGATTCTGTTCTGACTCTCGGGATTTCAAAGAACTGAAGCGACGTTCGGGGCGGCATAGCGGTTGCTGAAAAAAGGGAGCCTCACTGGGCTCTCGCTATGTCTATCATCCTGATTGTTGACGATGATCCCGATTCGCTGTGGCTTCTCCAGGTTGCCTTGGAGGGACGGGGCCATCACGTTGTGCTCGCAGGCGATGGGCAATCGGCGCTGGAGATGGCAGGTCATTGCCTTCCTGATGTAATTGTCACCGACTGGAACATGCCGCGCATGGACGGGGACGTCTTATGTGAGCGGCTGAAGTGTTATCCGGCACTGGCCTTGATTCCGATCGTCATGACATCGGCACGGTCGCCGCCGTTGGATAGAACAGGACTATGGAACTTTTTTCTCCGCAAGCCCGTAGACATCGAAACGCTGGCTGCGACCGTCGATTCTCTCGTGACCAAGCGCTTGGGAAATAACTCGATTCGGTCGCATTGCGGGGCCGCGCCGCTATGCAGGTGGCCTGCGGAAGCTCTCAAGTACTGGGCCTAGCACCGCCGCGCTTGAGGCCGCGCGAGCCGACGATTTCTGGCGTCACTCGAACGTGGCTAAACCTTGGGAACGGTCATTTACCACGCTTGACCCGAAGGGCCGAGATGGGTCGCGTGCCGCCGGCCGCCCGAGGTCCCGAGGCGGGCGACGTATGTCAATTGCATGAGGCGGGGATCGGCCATCTGCGGTCGTTCGCTCGCACGTTGATTTGGACATCCCAGCGGCGGTTTCGCGCAGAGAGTGGCCCTTGGAGCGAAGTGCGGCTCGAAGAAATGACCGGGAACCCCGGCATGGTAAATTCCGGCCACTTCGTCCATTCGGGGATGAATAACGCCAACATCTCCCGGCCTGGGTGTTGAGCGCTGCAACTGCGGTGAGTTGGATGGCGAGCGTTCGCGCCATTTCGCCGATTACCCCTTGCAGATCGATACGTGACGTTTACCGTTAACACAACGCGATAGTTGTTGTAAGGGGCTTTCGCCGGATTGGCGTTACAGGCCGGGAGCGATTGCGCTGGCCGGCGGTCTATCTGGAACTGGCACCTCCGCGTTTCTCCCTGGGCGCGCCGGCAGAATCGCCAACAACATCAGACATACCGAATGAGCCTCCAAGTAACTACCTTTCCATCATGACGAGGCATGCTATTGCCTTCGACAATAGGGGTTTTAGTTGAAGGCATGTCGATTGATCTCCAGACACCGCTTTCCGGACATTTCCCCCCCGTTTTTGCAGTGATCCCAATAGGTTTTTTACTCATTAGTGTTCCTTGGTACGTGGTCGAATGAACCAACTACATGGAAGCGACTCCGCGTTGTTGCTCGACATCCATCATTGCGGAAACAACACAACCTGGTTATGGAAATGACCGTTGTATCCTGAACGCCACCGAGTAGGTCGCGTCTCATCCAGAGTCTGCACAGGGTCGATCTGCGGCCCTTCCCGCCCGTTCGTGTTTCTCAGCCACCATCGCGCTCATCAGCAACGCCCGGGGCAATGATCTGAAGTGCCAGGCGGCGCTGCTCTGCTTCTGCACCGGGAAATACCTCGCTCACCAGGCTGAGAAGATCGGTTGCGTTTTGTGACATGGTTTGCTCCCCCTGTTCGTGTTAGCCGCCGAATCCGGCTGGGCCGGGTTCCCGTCACGCGATCAGCCTTGAGCATTCCGTCGGCCAACACTACAGCGCGAAATAATGTTCCCTGCGGAAAGCCGCAGGGTATTGCTGCATAGAACCTCGCACACGGCACGGCTCTGCTCTGTGCGCGGCTGCACACTTGGGCTCTTTTAAACGAAGAAATTGATTTTCACGGCCGGAGGCATTCCGGCTGGCTACCGCCCGAATCCCGTTGTTGCCCTGACTCGCGGCTGGTCGTGCAAACCGCGGTTTTCACGACCAGCATGCTGCAGACCATTAGAACGCGTCGTGGTGCCCAACACCTTCGCGTTGCCGCCCCCCGGGCAGCGCGCGCTCGAACTTCTATGTCTCTAAGCGAACGGGAAGAATCAGCTCCTATCATACGAGACGTCCATCGCGACCGGCTCAGTTCGTTCACCGGCCATGAGCACGGCCGCCGTACCAGGCAAGTCAATGAAGACGCCAGTCTTGACTGGCGGCTTTCCGAGGTGAGACTGCCCTTGCGTCGTTGGCGGTACTGGTAGCAGCGCGGCACCTTGACGACCGTAAGCGAATTGCCACAAAGCCTGGCGCCAGTCACAAAATTGATGTTGCGCTGCAGCGAAAATCAGCCTATAACCATCCTATTGGATGGTCGTAGGATGGAAATATGGAAAAAACCGCCGCACGCAGCACGAGTCGTCCGAAAGGCGGCGAATCGGAAAAGATCACGATCAACCTCGGTCCCGTCGACCTTGGCCAAATCGATCTGCTCGTGGAAGAAGGCTTCTATTCGAATCGGACTGACCTGATCCGAACCGCTATTCGCAATCAACTTGCGCTTCACGCACAGGTCGTCCAGGAAACGGTGACGCGCCGTGCGCTTGTACTCGGGCTGCAGCATTTTTCGCGGCAGGATCTCGAGGCGGTTCGCGCCGCCCATCAGCGTCTCACCATTCAGGTGCTGGGACTGGCCAGCATTGCTGGCGACGTCACCCCGGAACTCGCGCTCGCGACCATCGAAAGCGTCGTGGTGCTGGGAGCCTTTCACGCATCGGCTGCTGTCAAGGCGGCGCTCGCTGACAGAATCCGCTAGCTGCGCGACGCCCGATACCCAACCTGCTAACGGACAAATACGATGAAACTCGATGAAGGTTTTCTGAACTCGATGCGCGCAGCAATGAGGTTGCTGCGCACCCGCGGCCCCGCCGAAGCTACAGAAGCGATACAGCGTACCCTGCGAGGGGAGACCGATGGCGTAGTCAACAGAACGACGTCCTGGGACGCAACGCCGGAAGCCGCCACCGTTCTATTCGAGGCGCCGACCATACGGGAAGCCGAAACGCTCGACGCGCGAGAAGCCCGCATTGACGTCGAGGACCGGGGACATTTCAGCACCCATGCGCATTCGAATGCCGCGGGTCGCCGCCAATATCGACTGTATGTGCCCGCAGGGGGCCACGGCGAGCCGCTGCCATTAATCGTGATGCTGCACGGTTGCACACAGAACGCCGACGATTTCGCAGCCGGTACGCAGATGAACGCACTGGCTGAGCGGCATCGATTTCTTGTCGCATATCCGGAGCAGTCGCAGCAGGCCAATCCGTCGAAGTGCTGGAACTGGTTCAAACCAGACGATCAGCGTTGCGAACGCGGTGAGCCGTCATTGATCGCAGGCATAACACGCGAAATTGTCGCAGCCTATAACGTCGATCCCGCGCGCGTGTACGTTGCGGGCCTGTCCGCCGGTGGCGCAATGGCGGCGATCATGATCAGCTCGTATCCCGAACTCTATGCGGCGGCGGGTGTGCATTCTGGCATTCCGGCAGGATGCGCACACGATCTTCCCTCTGCGCTCGCGGCGATGAAGGGCGGCAGGCGTCCCAGACAGGCACGGTACGATACCGCTTCATTACCGAAACGGCCCGTCATCGTCTTTCATGGCGACGCGGACGCCACCGTTCACATACGGAATGCCGCGCAGCTTGTTCAGGGCTTCGACGCACGACCGCATGAAGGCCGCGAACAGCCCCGGACCCATGAGGGCCGACGTGCCTGTACCGTCTCCCGGCTGGTTTCCGCGGACGGTGTCGATGCCGAACTGTGGACTATTCACGGGGCACCGCACGCGTGGGCAGGCGGCAATCCGCGGGGCAGCTTCACCGACCCCACCGGTCCGGACGCGAGTGCCGAAATGCTGCGATTCTTTCTTGAGCATCCGCAGAGGCGATAACGCGGTCTGCGTGATGGCCCCGTCTGTGATTGCTACCGCTCGGAATGCCGGGCAAGCCTGTTCGTGAAAGGGTAACGTTGCAGCCTGATCGATGACTCACTGCGGGACGCAGGTCAGCATGTGGGCGATGTCCCGCCTGGGCGCCCGTTCGCAGTTCACGTTGAGACATTCAGGTCGGTCCCCTGAACGTCAGCAACGGGTCGGGTCGGGAAGTTCGAAGTTCGACCACGTCCACCGCCGTTCGGACTGACGGCGTTCTTCGGGGTTCGTCGATTAACGGCCCTTCAAAAATCCGGCGACGTGGCATTTGACCCGCGCAGTTACGCGGCTGTGACAGATACAGGCGAAGACCTGCATAACCAACAGGACGCGACAGCCCCCTTTTTCGCGCGGACGCTGCCTTTAACGCGATACGCTCTGCAATCGGCTGGGTGATGCAGGCTCAGGGCATGAAGCAGGAATCCGTCAAGCTCGCGCCGGCACTCGGACGCCGGGTACTGTGGTACCCGACATTGCGTAGGTGATAGCGATGCGCGGCTCGCGTGCAAGCACGGAAACGATGCCCTGCATGAGCAGGTCGTCCCGGCGATGCCGGCACGACGCAAGCTTTCCCTTTCACCACGTCAAGATTTAGTTTGCTTTTCGACGGCCTTGAGCGCATGGTGAAATGATCCAGATGTACCTGACCGCCCTTTTTCACATCCGGACAGGTATCCGTTCATGACGGTCAGTATCGCTTAAGGAGCGTGCCATCATGACCATCCCCACTATCGAATACAGAGGGTACGAGCTACGTGCATACTCTCACCAGGTATTCCCCCTGCATCGTGATCCGTATGCCAAAGGACCAAGGCAGTTCTCATCGTTCGTACGGATCGACACCATTCCGTCCTGCGAAGTCAAGGCTCGGCGCTATGCAACGTTGTTCGACGCGGTAAGTCCCGCCACCGTGGGCGCCGCCATCGACCTCGCGATGCAATACGGCAAAGACATCGTCGATGGCAAGGTTGAGGCGAGCGAACTATGACATACCGAATGCGAGTCAGCCCGCAACTGAGGGGAGCAGGTCATGCAATATCCGCTTTATGTGCACCGTGATGGAGTTGCCGGCTTTCGCGCCAGTTTTCCCGATCTTCCCCGAGCAGTTGCGCGCGGCCATTCGTTCGATGAACTGAAACGCAACGCGCAAGAGGTTGTCGAACTGATGTATGACCGCAGCGAGCAACTCATACCCGCTCCCACCTGCAGTACATCGGAATTGCAATCGCTCGACATGGACGATGGGCAAGGGATCTGGATGTTCATCGAGATCAATCTGACGCGGGTTACCTCGAAAGCCGTGAGCGTTCAATTCAGTCTGCCCGAGAGTCTGCTGCAGAGAGTAGATGCTGCAACAAAAGAGCGACACTCGACGCGCTCTACGTTCTTTACGCTGGCTGCTGTACACGAACTTGGAAACCGGGGCGAAGGGCAATTGTCCTAGACGCCGGTTTTCCGGTGGGTGTTCGCGGACGGCTTACATCGCGCGCCACGACCGCGTCAGCATCAAAAACCGACCTTACGATGTGTCGCGTCGTCCCGGTTATCGGGGGCGACGCCAACCGCCCGTTGGCGAATCAGTTTTTTCCATAGCAGGAGTGCATCATGATTGATGACCAGGTAAATGCCGAAGAACTGGCAGAAAGCAGGAAACAGAGAGAGGCCGCGGCGAATGCGACGGATGATGGCATGCCGGTGGCCCCCGAAGATGAAAAGCGGGTCGTCGACGGGACTCAATACAGAGGGCCGAAGCAATGGGTCAGGCACGCAAGGAAATTGCTGGGTGCTGGAAGCGGCTTTATGCGACCTTGAACGTCGGCGACTCGTTAGGAAGATATTGTTCCGCCGTGAGCGGCGGAAGTGGAAGAACCGGCGAAGCGTCGGTTTTTTTGCAGTGGCGCGGCATCGTCCCGGTAGGAGGACCATAACGGGGGCTCTGACGTCAGATCTGCTGGCGCAGGGATGACAAGAACGGGTACGGTGCCATACCGCGATCCAGGCGAGGCAGCATGGATTTCGATATGAAGCCGCGCGCGTGAAGCGATCAATGGCTCGTGTGACAAGTTCGGGTCGCCCCACACCCTGTACGGTAGCGCGCAGACATGTCTGCCCGGCCGATACAGAGCTGATCCGTGACACCGAATCACCTTTGCAAGGATCCTGATGGCGCGCTACCAATTCGAAGGAGACCTGACGCATCTCGAACGGATCATTCCGTTACTTGTGCACGGAAATCCCCTCGCGCCAGCGTACTGGCGGCGTCGCGTTTCGTCGCTATCGCCGCAGCAGAGTCTGCTTCCCGACGGAACCAGGCGCGTAACCCGACTGCTTAACGTATTCGATGAAGTCGAGCGCGCATTGATATCAGGCAAGGCCACCGCCCGACGGCCACCAGGGTGAACCGTGACGAGTTTACGTCTCGGTCACAGGGTCTTCAAATCCGGCAACAGGCGCTCGGCTTCCCGCTTCATCACGGTGCAGCACGCAAACATGCCTGAGGTAGCGGGAGGCTGCGGTGACGCCTCTCAAGACTGCGTAGACGGGTGGGTCCAATGGTGCCGGAGTGGCGGGAATGGGGCCTGCTCACGATGGCGGGCGAAGAGAATTTCCGCCTGCATCGCATCGACGAGGCCCTATCACTCCTTTCCCCCACCGTTGATCCCGCTTCCACTTCGCCATACCTGCTTTCCCCGCTCGGAGAGCTCGCCGCAACTATGCTCCGCGTCGGCCTCCGTCCCTTCTATCGCCATTTCGCCGCCGGCCTGTTCCTGTGCCTTTTGCTTCTGCCTGTGCCGCGCTGCCACGGCTTCATCGTGCGACCTGCCTGCGTAATTCATGGTCATTTCGCCAACTCCTCCAAAAAGTAGTCTTTGCAACCTGCCAATCTGCCCAGCGCGTGTCATTTCTGGAGCGACAATCCCAATTGCTTGCGTAGCCTGTCCAATACATGGTGTTCACCCATCCAACGGATCTCCCGCTTGCGCAGAAGGCTGCGCCTGTACCGCTGCAGCGACACGCCGAACATCAGCGCCAGCCCGACCGCGATTCCCCACATTGCGTACGTCATATCATCCTTTTCAATCTGTTCTCGCTTTACATCAGGCGACAGACCGCACGATAGAGAAATAGCGCGCGCGCGCCCCAGCGTTTCCAAAAATCATGTTGAATCACTCAGTGCTTATGGCGCAGCCAGTCCTTGACCGGATGCGCGTCTAGCCAACGGGTCACCGGCTCGTCCTTGTGTTCTCGCCTGTATCGTGCCGCTGCGAATATCGCGACGCATAGCAGCACCACGATCCCCACTACAAAACTGATCATTGACTGGGTCATGGCAACCCCCTTTGAGGTCAAACGCACGCTTATATTTTAGGTGACCAGAGAAATAGCAGGAGCCATCTTCATTCAACGCTCCTTGTTTCGCGCGAACCTCGCAGCTGTATAGTGCGATTCAGGCTTTCTCGACTGTCGCCGTCAGGCGAACATCGCCCACATCTCTTGTGGCGGCCGCCCGCGCGAGATCCACGTCAGAAACAATCTGGAGACGGTGGCGAGCCGGCACATGCCCGGGCGCTGCACCATCCGGGCCAGCGCGGATCTTCGGTACGAGTCTTATTGCAGGCGGGACGTTGGCCAACTACGGCGTCGAATCCATGCTCGCTTCGCAATCCCGCCGGAACGATGGCACGAACGACCGCTGCGCCTCGGACGCTGCCGTTGAGCTGGCGCCTGGACGAAAGGCCGATTCAGGCTACCTTGCTCTTAAATGCAGCACAGGCGATGGTGGCACCCCTGATCGCCGTCACAAGCCAAGCGGCGTCGCCCCCTTTAAAGGTGTATAGGGCGTCCACGAAGCCGGGAATTGACAGATCAGGAAACATTCTCGCGACAGGGCTGTAGCTCATGAAATCAAATACCGATTCTGTGGCCCGGCGACATACTGCCTGTTTGCGATTTCGAGAACCTTTTCACGAAGCTCGCCAAAGGCGCCAAGCACCGAGCGCTCGTCGGATCCAACGCCAGGCTGCAGATTTCTGAGCATCGCGTCGTCGACCATGAAGGTGATTTCCCGCGAATTGTCGTACCCCCAGAAACACACGCAATGTCGGGAGGCATCGTAGCTACGGCTGGGGTTGGGAAATTGAAGCACCGCGATCAGTTTTTCTCGTACACGGCCGAGTAGCGCCACTTAGTGGCGTTGGAGTCGATCGTGGCGTAACTGGCGCGTCTTTTCTCTGCTCTCAGAGCATCCGCTGCGTCGAGTATATGAGCACGCGTCCTGCATTCGACAGCGTACTCGCTCTCCTTGCCAATTGCAGCCGAAGCAGGTTTGAGTTGCGATCGCATGATGGGGCCCCTAAGCTGGAGGTCGCTCATGGGCGACCGGTCTCCCCACTGTATACCCTTTGGCTAGGGAAGGTCTGCACAACTCGCTTTCAGATCACTGATTTTTTTGCCAGTGAATCGTATTAGCCGTAAGAGCCTGCTGGCAGATTGGTCGTCCGGCTTTTGAAGCGTGAGGACCTCCGTGTGCCGGGAATCGCGGCCTGAATCTCAGTTTCAGGCATTGCGTAAAGCCTTGCATGCCATCCAGAGGTTGCCCAGTGCGAACATTGTCGTGATCTGCGCGGTGTTCTTCAACAACCCTCGGTACCGGGTCTTCGTATAGCCAAACTGCTGCTTGAGCACGCGGAACGGATGTTCAACCTTGGCGCGGATGCCCGCTTTCAGGCGTTCAATCTGGTCGAATATCGCGTCCAGACGATCGTTCAGGTCCAGTTGTCGACGCCTGCCTGGTCGCATCGCAACATGCCAGCGAACCGGGTTCGCCTGGCATCGCTTTTCGATACCCTGATAGCCGGCGTCGGCGTAGACATCCGTTTCCTGGCCGTGTAACAACGCTTCGGCCTGATTGATGTCATGAACGTTGGCCGCTGTGCCGATAACGGTGTGGACCAGGCCTGACTCTGCATCCACGCCGACGTGCGCTTTCATGCCGAAGTACCATTGATTTCCCTTCTTCGTCTGGTGCATCTCCGGGTCCCGTTTGCCAGAGCCGTTCTTCGTCGAACTGGGCGAGGAAATCAAGGTGGCGTCGACCGCCGAGCCTGCCTTCAGCAGCAGGCCTTTCTCGCTCAGTATCTCATTGACCAGCGTAAGCATCTGCGCAGCAAGGCCGTGCGTTTCGAGAAGGTGACGGAACCGGAGAATCGTGCTCTCGTCAGGCAAACGCGTCATACCCTCGTCCAGCCCCGCAAACTCACGATACAGCGGCACGTCATAAAGCGCCTCTTCCATCGCCGGGTCGGACAGACCAAACCACTGCTGCATGAAGTGGATCTGCAGCATCGTCGCAATAGGAAACGGCGGTCTTCCGGTCTTACCCCTTGGATAGTGCGGTTCGATCAACGCAATCAACCTCGACCATGGCACAACCCGTCTCATCTCATCGAGAAATTCCCGCTTGCGCGTCCGTTTCGTTGAAAGATCCAGACCAAGACCGAGTTGCGTCATCGGGGATCCTCTTAAACTTGCCTTCTCCCAGGATAGTCAACCCAGCCGTCAAAGCCAGGACTTTTGCAGACCTTCCCTAGCACCGACGTCTTTATTTACCTGAAATCCTTGCAGTTCAGTTTTCCGAAACGCGTTATGCAAGTCGACATCGAAGAATTCGCTCGGACGACGACCGCCAGTCGCTTGTCCAGCGCTTTTTGCTCCGCCATCCGCAGGCGCTGATCATCCAAATGGCGACCACCGCCGTGTGTAGCCGATACCATTCGTATTGACCTGCAGCTGAGCAGGTGGCGACTGTTCAGCATCGATCGGCAAACGAAATGAAAACGACCCAGGAACTGATCGCCCATGCTGGGCGTGTGCCGGTCCGGTGGAACCGGGGCTGCACCGAAACTGCAGATGCTGGGCTGATCCGCGACAGCCGTGGCCACATCGGGGGATTAGACAGACCGGGACTCGAAATGCGTGTGTGCGAATGTTACGGCGGAATGAAGCGCGAATTCGACCGGCTGTTAGGCTCGGCGTAAACGAATCCGATCCAGGCTTACTCGGGAGCTTGTAGCGTACGTTTATCGCAGTCACAATGCTGTGGTTAACTACCCCTGAAATTTCGCCTCGTCGATGAGAACGTGACAGTAGGCGTCCGAGGCGGCGAGGGCCAATTCCTCGGCGAGGAACGTGCCAGGCACGCCCATCTTCGAAATCACGGTTTCGGCGGCGCCGTCCCAGCGACGCCGAAGAATATCAATCGTGCCGCGCCACTGGCCATCTTGGCTGAAATTTGCAGAGACTCGATAGAAGTAGCCGCGATATGGCTTGAATTCGTCCAGGTCCATTGCTTACTCCCACTCACCCGGTTTTCATCGTAGCACGCGACGGAGACTGGGATCGCAGGAATAACGAGCTGACGGGAAGCCTCTTCAACAGCTGGAAGAGCGAGCGGATACACGGCACACGGGATCGCGCAACGCGAAGCCGTCGTTCACGTGTTCGGATACCGTTCATCTATGCCCGTGCATTCTTGTATGTACTCGATGCTTTCGATAAATTCCTCGGCGTTCTTGCGAAAGAAGAAAAAGTCCTTGCGGACGTGGCAACTCATCATGCGAAGATTGCAGACGCTTTCCCTCATCTTCGTGGTGTTCGCAACACAGCCCAAACCTTGAAGATCGTGCCCGGGGTCTAGGCGCAGGCCGGAACCCTCAACGCCTCGAACTTAAACCAATTGAAAATGAGCTCGCCAATGCGCCAGGGGGCGGGGTTCTTGTATTGGACTGTCTTAACGGCTCAAAGTATGGTTCTACGATGCCCGTCTCTGGCCGTTTGGTTTATAGAGCGGACCAGCGGCAGGCTGTTGGTGTTTTGTGACGTCCACGAGGGCACACGTTTCGCCGGCCCGCGACAGTCGACAAGGTCCGCATAGCGCTCAGCGGACCGATGGCAGGGAGCCGGGCGCGGGGCGGTCGCCAGCCAGCGGCTGGATGCTCAGTCCGACCGTCTAAGGCTACTTCGTTGGATGCTTGGCGGACACGTTTGCTATCGCCTCAATGGCGGCGAGGCGGGAGTCCATTACTTTCGCGTGCAGCTTAATGGCCCTGATCAGCAATTGAACGTCCTCGCTTTCGCTCTTGGATGCGAGATCGTCGAACTCCGCCCACAGTTTCTTCAAAGCTTCGGCGCTCATGACTACTCCTTACGGGGGTGATTGAGGGTGCAGCAAGGTGATTGCTCCTCTTTGGAGTGGCCTGGTCCGGGAGCGGTCCGACGAGAAATCGACTAGCGTGGGCTATGGCGTAGGCCGTCGCGCAAAGACCTATCTGGCGGGGAGGAGGTACTGCTGCATCACGGGGCGAATGGGTCGCAGATGATCCGGCGGCTGGCGTAATAGTAGGTGCAGGCATGTTCGGATACAAGTTGCTTTGGCGCACGAGTTTATCAGTGCGCTGCTTCATCGAGCTGCCCGATCTTCCGTCCGCCGGCCATCTTCGGACACAGGCCGAAGCTGTCACGCGGACGTTCGAACGGCGGCTCCGGCCCAGACAGCGGACCGTTGCGCGAATGATGTCGGTCGGATGGTCGGCCCAAACTGACGTTGGCCGGATTCGTTCAGCGGCCGTTGTGCGCCGCTTCGCGCCAACGTCAAGTTCGGGCGAATGTCGGAGATGCCCTGCCGCAAGTTCCCGAGCTTGCCGCGGCCTGAGGATTTTTTCAACGAGTCGAGCGGCGCCTTGACGGCTCAATAGCCTCGGCAAATTGGCAAGGAGCCGATTTTTCGCCCCCACCACACGGTGGCTTTTGTTGCGATCCGAACCGAGCTTCTTTGCTATCTGGTTGTTGACCAACTCGTGGCGCTTGCCCGAACGGGAGAATGGCTACTGACGGGACCATCTCGTCGAGTCCGCCCGCATGTGGACGGACTAGGTGCATTAACCCCATTGCTCAACTCGGCGTCTAAAGGAGTGAGCGTTAAAGCCGTTAATGGTATGGAAAATTGATATTCGACCCTAATCCGGAACTGGCTCAGTTCCGGTGGGCCTACAAACCTGGGACTTAAACTCTATGAAGTCGGCCTCAGTTATGCAATTTTGCTGATGGTCTGCTCCGGATGCGCCGTCAGCGCGCCCTCAGTGCTGACGCTAAGCGTTCCCCAAAATCGCCACCAGAAGATCGACGTAGCGATGAACGATGCCGGTACGGCGCGTCGATGTGCCGACAATATGTTGAACGCATCGCCGGCAACCTTTGCAACAAACGTCACCACCCACATCACTGGCACCGGTCCGAACGTCATTGTTGATGTCAGAGCCGAGTTGCACGGTGTCGGCCTGTTCAACCAATCGGTTGCTGTGACTTTTCGTTGCACTTATACGAATGGAAACGTTGTCATACAATGTCCGTGTGCAATTACCGCACCTTTAATCGGTGTAGGCATAACCCGATGGCTAAGACGTCGGCGGGAGATCGAGGAAGAAAATCATCATAAACCGTCCCCGCAACGCATGCACATTGATGTGCGGGACTCGTCCTGAGTGACCCATACGACTCGAATTCTGACCACGGATTAAGCCATGGCACGACGCTAACCGCGTGCCGGCCGATCCGTCGCAGTAGCTCGGCCGTCAGATCTCCAATCAACGTGTGCTGATCTTCACCTTCACAGGCTCAAGGCCGCGCGAATTGGCGTACAGATCGGCAGTGGCGTCTGTCATATGTCCGAGCAAAGCCTTGGTGTCGACACCCCCCTGTTCCATGTAAAGCCGCTTCGTCAGGCTTCGAATTTCGTGAAAGGTCGGCGCGTCCTCGCCGGTAATGCCAGCAAGGTCGCGTGCTTCCTTGAACTTGGAAGTGAAGGTCTTGATCTTGATTGTCGAGCCTTTTGGTGCATTGACGTTCGCTCGGATGTGGTGGATCAGGTACTTGCTGACGATCCCTGTGGACCGGCAGCGCGCGATTACGTCGGCGAGCGATATTCCCAGCACGTCGAGCCGTAGCTCAAGTGGAATTGCGATGCGCACGCCGGTCTTGCCCCGCGTCAGCACCGCTTGGCCGTCTTGCTGGAATCCACGCTCCCAGCGCGCGACAGTTGAGCGGTCCTGACCTGAAATCAGCGCCAGCAGCATCGCATTTTGCAGCCAGAGTGCGACCAGCGGTGCCTTCTCGTATATTGCTTGAAATTCTTCGAAGGTCAATCGGCGGCGCTTTACGGTCACTTTCGCGCGCTCGGTATCAGTGGCGGGATTCTCTTTCATCCACCCGAGCGCCTTGCCGCGCCGGCAAAGCATCTTCATCCGGCTGCGCACGTGCACAGCCCATTGCATCTTGCCGCGCGCCTCGATCGCCTCAAGCATCTCCGCGATGTGCTTCGTGGTGAGTTCGGCGCATTTGATTGTTCCGATTTCTTCGCGGATCGCGTTATCGACATATTTGCGATGCCTGATTGTTTCAGGCTTGGCCTTCCCGTTTGGCATCTTGAGCAACAGATCGGCGACGGTTTCCTTTGGCGTGCTCAGTCGTTCAACCAGGGTAGTAGTCGGTGTCAGATTCGCTATCGCGAAGTTAGCCTGCTGGGCCTCATGGATGGCCTGGGCAAGCGGCATGCGACCGAGGACATGTGTCTCTTTGGTGAGCGGATCGCGCCAAGTGTAATAGCCGGGCCGCGGCTCGTGGAGATTGCTGGGCCAATTGGCACGTTTTCTTATCCGAGGTCTAGCGGCCATGTTTTTCTAATACCCGTTGTGCGAGAGAAGGGCGGGAAACGCCGTCCTGAAAGACTGCGTTCTGTTCGACATAGTAGGACCGTCCGACTTTGACTGGCATCGGGTAGATTTTGCCTGCGTTGATCCATAGTCTGGCCGTCCGGATAGCCGGTGGGGGGTCGAACTCCCGTTTTAGCCATTCATCGAGTCTGACTTTCACTTTACCTCCGGTCTTGCGTGAAATTTTCGTGAGCTGTTGTGTCGCAGTGGTCGTTTTGCAGATCATCTCTGGTCCTGAACCGGTTGCTCACCGTTCCATCGCTTTCGGGCCAACATGTCTCACCGCTCGCTTACGTTAGTCGTGGCGCGGCAACTGAGTTATTGTGGCAACGAGCTCTCGGCTGGCAGCGAACTGCGCTCGCGGCGAACGCCGTGCTGCTTGATGTTTTAGCAGCAGGCGCTCGCGACGCAACTCATTGTCGATCTGCGTTGGCCTAGCGTTGTGACAACCGACGCTTCAGAGCCTTGGACTGGATAGCCTTGGTCTCGTTAACAAGTGCCTGAAACTGCTGATCGAATTGCCCGTCCAGAAAAATTGCTGCCAATCCCTTCGCAACATCGTGGTCGTCGAGTACCTCGTTGGCGCCGCCCGACACGTCGACGACGGTTCCGTGGAGGAATTCGTCACCCTCGTCGACGTCCACTTCGCCGGGCCCACAGTACGCGGACGTCACGAGCTGATACAGGCCGTTAGTCAGAACGATGTCAAGGGGGTAGTTATACATGCCATCGCGATGATCGTCCGTGATCAGCGGATCTTCGGCGATCGCGCGGGGGAAGCAGTGAACCTCGACCTTCCAATAGAACTCGCCTGAAGCCGTCCACGAAGCATCGTGGATGGTTTGCACACCCCACACTGCCTCGCGGCAAAGGACGGGATGCGACAGCTTTTTGACCCATTTCGCGTACGTAGCTGTCTCTTGCAGCTTCAGTTCATCGTTGCCCAACAGGGTGAGATGCTGTGTCTTGTCGATGTGCTTCTTTGCTTTGTACAGTGTCTTGTTGAGAGCCTCGGCTTCGATGAGCCAGAGCGGGCGCGGTGCCCAATCGAAACCGCAAAGCCTGGCAATTTCGCGCGGACCGGGGCGCGCGTAGGAATCAGTGTCTTTGTGAACAGCGGCAGCCATGAAACCCCCTTGGGTCGGAAAGTGAAAAAGTCGGAAAGTGGAAAATGTGGTGCGTGGTCGCGATTCACGCAAATTCGCGCTTTTCCGGAACAGATCACGCGGCGGGGAGGGGCTGCGTCCGCTTGCGGGCACAGCGCGTTTGGCCTTGTGGTCTGTTTGATTGAGTTGTGGCTTTTGAGTCAATGTACTAAGGATGATGAGGAATAGAAAATATATGAAATTTATATGGAGCTATCTTGTTCAGCATCCTTTGATTCGTTTTGTGGGCCGTTGATCGAGACATTGGACCTAATCGCTCGGATCGTTTATTGATCGTCAGTCCGTTGTTCCGAACAAGAAGAGATGGGGGGCGGCGCTTGCCACTGCCGATTCAGCACTAACAAGTCGTGTGATTGGGCGTGCTTTGGGCGAAGCATGACCCAAGTCGGGCTGTTACCGATTAGATGGAATAATTGCGAAAATAAGGCTGCGTGCGTGAAACGACGCACGGTTCTCCGGCACGCTAGTGTGCGCAAGAAGAATTTTTCGATTGAGTCTGAGATGCCACGTCCGTCCAAAAAATCGACGGCGCTGTGACATTCAGCAAGGGTGAAGATGCCGAAGCCTCGGCGGTGGCATTAGACGGCTTTCGCCAACCAATGAGGAACACTATATGACAGGTTGAGATTCAGAGACAAGATGCCAGCGAAAGTTTTTTTCTGTGTCTCTATGGGGCAACATCGTCAAGTTAAGTGGTGAGCACAGCTGCGGCCGGGAACGCAATTTTTGGGTGAACGCGAAGTGCCCCGCGTTCAGTGTCGGACGTTGGAAAGGCCAAGTAACCACTACGGCGTTTTTGCCGGAACGCGGCGGGTCGAAATTGAATTGGCGCCGGAACCATTTGGCCTGCTTTGAATATCGCTGTTTGCCGGTCACGAGCTTCAGCTTTTCATTCGCCATCAGTCGGTCGGCCATGCTGTTGCCTCCAGCGAATCTTTTTGTGTGAGGACGGGGGGCATCGGCTCGTTTTCCTGGTCTCGTCGTTCTTGGACCATGTACGTACCCACGTCAGCGGTATCGTCAGAACATTTGGTCTTCGTCCTGAGGGAGGCGAGTATTTCGGCGCGTTGATGTTGCAGAAGAATGGAGCCCGGAGGACGAATCAGTGCGAGGAAAGTTGACCTCCGCAGCGAGAGCAAATCGTTGATTTCGAGTTGATACACCGGTGCCACGAGATCAGTGCGACCGGACTTACGCAGCATCGTCACCGCACGGGATACAGCATGCGAGAGTTCAACCCGCAGGCGTTCTACGGAGTTCGAGTCCACTGCGCCCGGAAGCTCGACAATGGTCATTGCAGTCCTTCCCATAAGGTTTTCGAGAAGTTCCGACAGTGGGGCGGATGCGAAGTGACGGACGACGTCCGCCGCTTCCATCTTCAGTTGCGCCTTGCGCAAATCGAAGGTATTCCACGGGCAACCGGTGCTAACGATCCCGATTTTCGACGCAGATTTCCACACCAACCTGAACATCCGGATGGCAGAGTCGGGTTGGCCTGGACGAACCGCGTTTCCGTACCAACACAGAAACACATCCTCGCCCGTGATCTTCTCAAGCTTGGGGTCCCCGTGTTCGGTGAAAAAAGCCCGGAGTGTATCCATTTCGCCGCGCCGGCGAGTTGTGGCCTCTCTGCTTGCCTGGGGCAATGAGCACTGTTCAAAGCCGTGAAGAAGTTCGAGGGTAGTCGCGGGACGAGCGTGCGCGACGCGCGATTGCTGTTCACGAACCCATTGCGCACAAGCAAGCTCAAAGTTCTGGCCCAGTACAAGTTTTGAGCCGTCCCTGCGCAACAGATAATAGGTGACTGCCCCGTTCCGATCGCGGCGCGCGCGCATTCCTTTCGGGCGATCAGTTTTCCGTGGCATCCGATTTTCTCCGAGTTGTATAGACAAGTGAGATATCGGGACGTAGATGGCCCAGTTCTTGGGACAGAATCTCCAGGCAGTCCAATGGATCCAGGCCCATGCTCAAGAGCGTCTGGAGACGAGCTTGTGCGTACCGGTGCCGTAGGCCATGGAACCCGTACGAAAACCCCAGTGCCCGATTGCTGGCTGATGAAAAGGATTCCGACGTAGCCTGCCCCCCGCCAACCTGGAAACGGACTTCCCGGTGTGGGCGGCGACAATGACTACGTCCGGTGTAGCGACATTCATCTTGGCCGGTAGTGAGGAGTCGGAGGCGGCGTAGCCGCCGGAGACGACGAACTGCCGGCGGCGCCGGATCGGCGAGGC